>JBHJNR010000049.1:0-9182 GCA_050330615.1 Cyanophyceae cyanobacterium | reverse complement strand
ACGAAGGATCCCAGGGAATCTTGAGTCTGATGGCTGCGCTGCAGGCAGGCCTGGGTCAGCTCAAAGGAGGATAGCTTTTTCTGCCGGATCGCTAGGGCAGCACTCTCAATCGTCGGGATTGGATGATTCACAGATAGCCTCCGCAAGGGCAAGGAACACTTATCAACCGAAAACATTATTTGGAAATAAAGAAGCCGTTACCTATCCTCTTAAATATCTTGCTTAAAGATTTTGCGACCACTGGGTCACTCCGCCCTCAAGCTAACGGTCTCTCACAGGATCTCAACGAGGTCAAGCAAACCAGCAAACGGGATCCCTACATACAATATAGGGATAACCTTAAGGGATATTAACGGCGGTTTTGTATACCTTGTAACATTCTTGCCCGCTATAAAATTTGGTTATCTCCATTTGGATCTAGCGAGATCAAGAAAACAGAAAAAACTCTGCTTTTCTGTCTGGGTAAGATATGCAAAGGTTTTCATTATGTATTTCTCATCAGCTTTATTGATGATGATAGTCTCTCCCTCATAGATAAAGACCTATCAGCATCCCTGAGGATGACTGTAACTATGCCAATCGGAGTCTGCCAAGAAACCAAACCTTGGATAATTGCGACCTGCTAGTCATTCGCAGTTTTTGTGATCCAAACCAGTAGCTGCAGATGCACTTGAGATTTGAATGAGCTCCTGAGTAGGCGCATCCCTGCTCAGGGTCGGACTGACAGCGGAGCTATAGCTTAAGAAGCCGTGGAAATCTCTACCCTAGAGCCGACTGGTCGTGAGCCTTGATACCAAGAGTGTCATGGCAATCCATAAAATATGTTGATAAATGCGACCTCTGAAGCAGGGCCAGAGCCTTTAGAAGCCTCAGCTCAAGGGCTGTACCAGAATGGATACTTTGCATTTGAACGGTTGACGGAGGTTCCTTGTCCAATCTGACCCATGCCTTGCGTCATGCTCTGCCCTCTTCCTTGCCTCAGCCCACAGAATTCCCACAGTCCCTAAAGCGGTTTTGGCTTGTCATTGCCTTTACCGTCACGATTCTGAACTTTATCCAGATCACCGCCTATTTCCCGGTGTTGCCTGTCTATCTGACTGAACGCTGGGGAGAAGGCACGCCTATTGGGTTGGTGATGGGCACCATGGCTGCAGGTGTCCTGTTTCTTCGCCCCGTGATTGGATGGGCGCTTGATAAGTGGGGCCGCAAGCCTGTGCTGCTGATCGGCTTGGGAATCGCCATCCTGGCTCAGGTGATTTATCTGTTCTCCCCAACCCCCTGGTGGTTATTAGGAGGGCGGTTGCTTCACGGGGTTAGTCAAGCCATGGTGGCAACGGCGTCCCAAACCCTCATTATTGATTTGGTCGCGGCCCCCTACCGCACCGCCGTGATCGGCTATTGGATGATGTCCAACACCCTGGCATTTGCCCTCGGACCTTTACTGGGATCCTATCTCTACCGCCTGGGAGCCTTTCCTCTCTACATCCAAGGCATGTTGGTTCTGGCGGGTCTTGCCATTGTTCTCAGCCTCAGCCTGCCGTGGCTCAAACCTCCAGGACATGTTGTTAGCTCCACACCCCAAAAGCCTGAGGTCTCCCCTTGGCGAGCCCTCCTATCTTTTCCAGTCCGAGAGGCCACCTTCTTCTTCTTTGTTATCTTTTGCCTCCACGGGGGCTTAACCACCTTTCTGGCTCTATGGGTAGAGGATGCCGCCAGTTTTTATAGCCTTTATGGTCTGGGGGCTGTCTTTGTCCGGTTTGCTCTGGGCCGCTGGGGACACCTATGCAACCCCGCTTGGACAACCTCGATTGGCCTGACCTGTCTAGGGGGATCCGTGGTCGGAATCGCCCTTTACCCTCAATATCTCCTGTTCTGGGCGTTGTTCTACAGCCTCGGGTTTGGCACGCTGCCGCCTGTTTTCTCGGGGATCGTGGCCATGGCTGTGCCTGCGTCACAATGGGGCCGGGTGTTTAGTCTCTATCTGATGGGCTTTGACTCTGGTATGACCGTTGGCAGCATGAGCATGGGCTGGCTGCTCAATTTCTTTGGTTTGGGATCCCTGTTTTGTGCATCCGGGATCGTCAGTATGGGGATGGCCTTGTTCGCATTTCGGCAGTTTTCTCAGCCCATTCCGATCCCCAATGATGAGGCCACGAGTATCAGCCCCACTCAAGTGGTGAGTAAAGCCAGCTCATAAGATCATTAAATTCAGGAATGGGTTCAAGGTGCTCTCTCTTCATCCCAGCTCTTCTTCTGAGTCTGGGATGAATTGCTACTCTTATTTACTATCTTCAAATACCTTTTCCCTGAAGTTTCTGCAACACTATTATTCAACTAGAGGGAAACTCGAATTTTGTAGTGTGTGATGCTTTATTTTTTTTACTTGATCTATTATGTTGTACCAACTTACGCCCTTAACCTAGCCTACTCACCCCCTGAGAAGATTGTAACGATCCAGCCTCTATCGTGAGAAAGATGAGGGTTGGGGCATCGATTTCGTCCAAGAGGTCGATACGTGGAAATCTACCAGTTAAAAGTCTTTATTGCAGTTGCAGATCGGATGAGCTTTAGTGATGCCGCTAAAGCGCTTAATCTGACTCAGCCTGCTGTCAGTACCAAGATCAAACTCCTGGAGCGAGAGCTTAAGACCCAGCTCTTTGTCCGCACAGGCCGAGGCATCAGCCTAACCTCCTGCGGGGAGTTTCTATTAGAAGAAGGTCGCAAGCTGGTCGACCAAGAGTCTAAATTAGTACAATCTCTAGAAAACAGTAGCCAAGGTCTAGCCTCAGGGTTGACCATAGCCTGCCCTCTCTCAATTCGTGAGGGCTGGTTACCCGATATTATTTATCCCTTTCGGCAGCAACATGGGCCAAGTGCCATCAAGCTCTCTATTTTCAACTCTAGCCAAGATATCTATCAAGCTGTGGAAGATGGCAAGGCTGATTTTGGCCTATCGGCTCTTCCTCGCCAGGATGCTGCTGCTGATATCATCACGCTGACCGTGGGATCCATTCACTATGCCCTGGTTCAAGCTCATGGCAATCCCCATCTTCTCCCCACCGAGTTACCCAGTTTGCATGATCTGCTGCAATACCCTTGGGTGGTGTTTACTCCTGCCTACCTCAGCCGACAGGTATTTGAAGCCAGATTGAGCGAGTTGAAACTCAGCCTGAGTGATATCCCTCATCTCGAGGAAGTTGATAGCCCCCAACTGATGAGTCAGTATCTTACCCAAGGTGGCTACCTGGGCTTTGCCTCTGACCTAGAACTATTGCCCCAGAATATGGGTGATCGGATCCAATTCAATCCATTGCAGGAGTTTCAGTTAGGGACGGGTATCTATCTTGTGATTCGGCAAAAGCAATCCCAAGAGCAGACCTCCTGTCAGATCACGGGGATTGATTCTCTTCGTCCATCCCATGCGGCTTTACGCTCCCTGGCCCACCTTAAGCCCCGCACAACGACCCTCAAATCATTTTTCACCACGATGGCAGAGGTCATCCCTGGCAAGGGGTATGTCACTGAGAGGGCTAATCCTGAGAAAGCCAATCCAGACCAACTTGATGGCGCTAGCACCAGACTAGGACAGAACTATGCTCACTTTGATCTGTCCCGGTTGTTCTTTCAGCCATCCGATAGCCGCCGCGCCCAGGAGCCGATGACCGTCTCGATCGGTACCATCGATCGCTCTATCAAAGATCTGCCTGCTGGGCTCTTGATTCGTAAACTCGGTCTGCTCGACCATTACTTGCCGAGAGAGGGTAAGTACGAGGGGATGCAGGTGGCCTGGCACGATCACCAATTTGGTAAACCCATTTTGGATAAGCTCAAGCAGGGTCAACTGGATATTGCGGTGCTGGCAGATTATCCGCTTCTGCTCTCTGGGCTGACCAATTCCACTTATCTAGTTAGCTTTGTGGCTATCAATCCCAAGGGTTCAGGTGGAGGCATCGCCGTTCCCCGCTCTTCCAGCATGGATACCATCACCGATCTCAAGGGCCATACGGTTCGTTTTATCCCTTGCACCTCTGTCTATGGGCTGATTCTGCGCTCTCTCAACCATGCCCAAATCCTGGAGGACGTTGAGCTAGAGGAGCATTGCGGCCTGTTAGCCGATGCCTTGCCCCATCATTACTCTGAACCTTTCGCCCTGTCAGCCCGCAAGATGAGGGTGCTGGGGGAGAACCTCCGCCTCCTTTTGGATGGCGATCTCTGTGGGTTGCCCAACTTTGATGGGATTGTGGTGAGTAAGGCCTTTGCCGATGAACATCCTGAAGTGGTGGTTGCCTATCTTCGGTCGTTGGTGGCGGCCCAAAACTGGTATCGCAATTCTCCTCATGCCGCTCCAGCGATCAGCCGCTGGCTCAATCTCAATAGTTCCTCCACCAGCCTCCAGATTTTGGCAGCCTCTACCCGAGACAAGCTATCAAACCCCTATTATCCTGAAACTCGTATCCGCACGGACTGGGTCAAAAGTCATATCAATGCCTTCCGGCAGATCTCCAAGAGTCGTGAGATTGGCACGATTCAACTTAACCAATGGATTCGGCCTGATTTTCTTCAAGATGCCATGAGATTACAGGGATAGGTTGAGCCAAGCCGTCTCTTTTTATCGAGGCTCAGATCTACCTGATCAAGATGGTGATTAACTATGTGGTGATTGACCGGCCAGACCTTTGCCTCATTAGTGGGAACGGGATCCTTTGACGTGTGGTGGGGGGGGTTGGCGAAACTTGCTAAGGTGAATCCAAAGAGGAAGGGGTCGGGTCGGGTCTGACCACCCAGTCCTCTTTGACTCTTCACCCCCTCTTGTGGATCCTGATTTTTGCTGCCTCTTAAAGTGACTGAGTCTGTTGTCATCCCCCCCGATCTTGCCGCCGTCAATGCTCTACGGGCCGAAACATTGCAGTTGCTGGAGTGGGCGCGTCTCTGTGAGCATCTCTCCACCTTTACCAGCACCAAAATCGGATCCCTGGCCTGCCAATACTTGGATCCCTGGGTGGAACAGGGCACCTCAGAGCGGTGGTTAGAAGAGACCCAAGAAGGGATCCTATTGGAGAGCACCTTGCCAGGGGGGTTGTCGCTGCAAGGGATCCATGACCTCCTGCCTGATCTAGAGCGGGCTGAGCGGGGTGGGCTGTTGGGGGGGGAAGCTCTATTACGGATTGCTAGCACCTTGAGCACCGCTCGCCGGGCCCGCCGCACCATTGATGATCAGCCTCAATTGGTGGAATTGCCGGATCTGGTCTCTACTATCCGCACCTATCCCGAGATTGAGCAGGCCATTCTCAACAGCCTAGACGACGATGGCACGGTCAAAGATAGCGCCAGCGATAAGTTGTTTCAGATCCGCCAAAGCATCCGGGAGCAACGACAGCGAATCCAGGGTCGGTTACACCGCATCCTCTCCGAAAAATCCAATGCCATTCAAGAGTCCACCATCACGCAGCGGGATGGGCGCTATGTGATCCCGATCAAAGCCAGTCACAAAGACCAGATTCGCGGGTTGGTTCACGATACCTCCAGCAGCGGAGCGACCTTATTTGTGGAACCCTACCCGATTGTGGAAGGTAATAATCAGCTGCGGCAATTGCTCAATCAAGCCCGCCAGGAAGAAGAAAAAATCCTTCAGGACTTGTCGGCCCAGGTGGGATCCGCCAGTCCCGATCTGGAGCATCTGCAAACGGTGATGCTGCAACTGGATCTGGCTTTGGCCCGAGGGCGATATAGCCTCTGGGTGAGGGGATACCGACCGCAGTTTCTCTTGCCGGAGCAGACTTCCGCTGCGCCCACCTTGCGGCAGATGCGGCATCCCCTCTTGCTGTGGCAAACCCAGCACGAACCGGGCGCTGGGGTGGTGCCGATTGACTTTCGCCTAGAGGCTGATCTGCGGGCGGTCTTGATCACAGGGCCGAATACGGGAGGCAAAACAGTAGCTCTCAAAACCTTGGGTCTGGCGCTGTTGATGGCCAAAGCAGGGCTATTCTTGCCCGCCCGTGAACCCATTGGGATCCCTTGGGTGGAATGCATCTACGCCGATATTGGGGACGAGCAATCGCTCCAACAAAATCTATCCACCTTTTCTGGGCATATTCGTCGCATCGGTCGGATTGTCCAAGCCTTAGCCCAGACCCCCCAATCCCTAGTCTTGCTGGATGAGGTGGGGGCAGGCACGGATCCGGTGGAGGGAGCAGCCTTAGCAGCAGCCCTATTGGAACATTTTGCTCAGGCCGCTCTGTTGACGGTGGCCACCACCCACTATGGGGAACTGAAGGCCCTGAAATATCGCCATCCCGGCTTTGAAAATGCGTCGGTGGAATTTAATGAGGAAACCCTTTCCCCCACCTATCGCCTCTTGTGGGGGATCCCTGGTCGATCCAATGCTCTGATCATTGCCGAGCGATTGCAGTTGGATGGGGGGATTGTGGCCCAAGCCCGCACCTATTTGCAGGGGGACAATCAAGAGGTCAATGCCGTCATTGAGGGGCTAGAACGGCAACGGTCAGAGCTGGAAACCCGGACTCAACAAGCCGAAAGCTTACACAAAGAGCTGGAAACTCTCCGACAGCAGATGCAGCAACGCTATCGCCGTCTGATGGATCAAGAATATGCCCTAGAGCAGGAGCGCAACCAAGGGATCCAAGCCCAGCTTGAATCGGCGCGACAAGAGGTGGCCAAGGTGATCCGGAAGCTGCAAAAGCAAGGGGATCCCAATGCAGTCCAGCAGGCCAATCGAGAGCTAGAACGCTTAGAGCAGGCTTATATTAAGCCCCCAGAACCAGAGGAGATGGAGTTTTATCCCCAGGTGGGAGATCGGGTGCGACTGCGAGGGTATGACCAAATTGGGGAGGTGATCGGCATCAGTGGCGATGACTTTATGGTACGGAGCGGTCTGCTCAAATTTACCGTTGCTCTGCATCAACTCAGCCCCATTGATGACCATCAGGCCAAACAACGACAACGGGCCAAGCCTAAACCACCACCACCGGCTGCTGCCCCGATCCAGATCCGCACTAGCCACAATACGTTTGATCTACGGGGGAGTACCATTGCTGATGCAGAGCAAGCCCTTGATCAGGCGATTGCAGAGGCAGCAACAGGCCCGATCTGGATCATTCACGGGCATGGTACAGGTCGTCTCCGTAATGGAGTCCAGCAGTACCTCAAATCCCACCGCCGAGTCCGAGAGTTTGCTGCTGCCGAGGCTCAAGATGGGGGAACCGGCGTGACGGTGGCTCAGCTGCAGTAGGACAGACCAAGATCGACGGGGTAAATTGACCAACGATGAGCAAGGGGCTTAAGCCCCTTGTCTGAACTGCCCAGCTGATGGTCTGTGCCCTCTGACATTGATGCCAATCTTGCCCTCATCGAGACGAGTTCTGCCCCCATCAAATACTTTTCAAAAGCCCTTGGGTTCGGGTTTGACGTAAGACACCTCGCAGAAAATATCTGATCACTTTATCAATCCCAGCCAGTGGGCCATAGGTAAAAGTTTCTCCAGAGAGAGAGGCATTAAGCCTCAATCCATCAACATAGATCCACTCCATAGCAGCAGAAGGAGAGAGCAGTTGACAAGATAGCGTAAACACTGAGTCGAATTTTTGGGCTATCGGCTTTTTGTCAGCCTGCTTAGCCTGGAGGCTTGTGAAAACATTCTTGTAAAACTCGATGGGATCCCATCTCAGCAGTTACTCTACATCCATTGGCTACTTGAGTTCAGCCTTAAGTACCATTCACTGTCAGCCTTTATCCCCCAGTCTCTATGGTTACCTTTGCCGAAAACCCACTCCGGATTGGCCTCAGCCAGGAGCGCACTCCAGAACCTCTGATATTGGTGCAGTTCGGAGCCTCGGGGGATCTGGCAGCCCGTAAGCTGATTCCGGCCTACTATCGCCTCTTTGTTCAGCGGCAACTGCCCCCAGAGTTTACGATTGTGGGGGTGGCACGGCGCGACTGGACTCATGATGAGTACCGCCAAAAGATGCGGGCAGCGATGGAATCCTTTGCGGGTAAAGATCTCGGCCCCAAAGAGGTCTGGGAAGACTTTGCCAGTCGTCTCTACTATTCCAAGTTAGATATCAATAAGCCCGAGAGCTATCAGGCCCTCAATCAACTGTTGACCCAATTGGATGGCGAGCGGGGCATCCGGGGCAATCGGGTCTTCTATTTGGCAGTGTCGCCTGACTTTTATGCGGAGGCTGTGCAGCAGTTGGCCGCCGCCAAGATGATCGAGGATCCCGATAAGACCAAGGTGGTGATCGAAAAGCCCTTTGGCCACGATCTGACCTCCGCTCAGCACCTCAACCGGATCGTGCGGGGGGCCTGTCACGAGCGGCAGATCTATCGCATTGACCACTACTTGGGCAAAGAAACGGTTCAAAACCTGTTGGTGTTTCGCTTTGCCAACACTATCTTTGAGCCTCTCTGGAACCGCAATTACATCGACCATGTCCAAATCACGGTAGCCGAAACCGTTGGGGTAGAAGATCGGGCAGGCTACTACGAGTCCTCTGGCGCTCTGCGAGACATGGTGCAGAATCACCTGATGCAGATCTACTGTCTGACGGCGATGGAGCCACCAGTGTCCTTGCGTACCGATGGCGTCCGCAGCGAAAAGACTAAGGTGTTGCAAGCCACCCGATTGGCGGATACCCAAGACATCACCCAATCCACAATTCGTGCCCAATATGGGGCTGGATGGATGGCGGGCAAAGGGGTGGAGGGATATCTAAATGAACCCAATGTCAACCCCGAATCCACTACCCCCACCTATGTCGCCCTGAAGCTGGAGTGCGACACTTGGCGCTGGAAGGGGGTTCCTTTTTATCTGCGCACGGGTAAGCGCCTGCCCAAAAAAGTTTCTGAGGTGGCGATCCACTTCAAACAGGTGCCTCTGTTGCTCTTCCCGTCAGCGGCTCGGGAGGTCAACCCCAATATCTTGGTGCTGCGGATCCAGCCCAATGAGGGGATCTCGCTGCGATTTGAGGCCAAGATGCCAGGGCCAGAAATTCGCACCCGGTCGGTGGATATGGACTTTCGGTATGGCTCCGCCTTTGGGGCGGGCACACCGGATGCCTATGACCGCCTATTGCTGGATTGCATGTTAGGGGATCAGACCCTCTTTACCCGCTCGGATGAGGTGGAGGCTGCTTGGCAAGTGGTGACGCCCGTGCTATCCGCTT
>JBHJNR010000048.1:0-5031 GCA_050330615.1 Cyanophyceae cyanobacterium | reverse complement strand
CCCAACCGAGTCACCAATCGGGTGGCCAAGACCTCAGCAATCTCTAATGACCGATCTGGCTGGCCGTGCCAGCTATCTTCAGGAGGCACAGAAGCCAACGCCACCAGCTCCTGGACAATGTCATTGGCCACCTGCATCTGGGCCAGCAGTCCTTCAGCAGGCAGAATGGGTTGCCCTAACTCCAAAGCATCGTTCAAGTCAGCCATAGCAGCGCTTTTGTTCTGATGTCTGGTGATTGCTCTTGATAGGTTTAACGAGGTCATCTCAATCCGAATGGGTTTCCCCTTAGCAGGCCCACCCTCAGCCAGAAATCGCTTCAAATGTACTCAAATGGACGTGCGTGCTTATTGGTCAAAAGTCCTCTTCGCTAGAGGTGTCTTCTCCGTCCAACTCCATATCTTCGGTATCTTCGCCATCACTATCATCATCGTCATCATTTGATGGCACCACGGATGTGGCAGAAACAGCCACACCCTCGGCGAGTTTGGCCCGTAGAGCAGTCTCTACCTCCGCCAACGTTTCTGGGTTTTCCTTCAGATAGATGATCAAGTTGTCCCGTCCTTGGGACACGTTTTCGCCCTTATAGCTGTACCAGGCTCCCCGCCGCTTCAGGATCCCAGCTTCTTCGCCCAGATCCACAATGCAGCCAATCGATGAGATGCCTTGACCAAAGATGATGTCAAATTCTGCCTTCCGGAAGGGAGGGGCAACTTTGTTTTTGACCACTTTGACCCGAGCACGAATACCGTATTCTTCATTGCCCTTTTTCAGGGTTTGGATGCGGCGAATATCAAGCCGGACTGAAGCGTAGAATTTCAGGGCATTACCCCCGGTAGTTGTCTCTTGGGGGCCATAGCCCATGCCACCAATCTTGGAGCGCAACTGGTTGAGAAAGATAACGATAGAGCCGGTCTTGCTGATGTTGCCAGCGATTTTGCGCAGGGCTTGACTCATCAGACGGGCTTGTAGTCCCACATGGGAATCCCCCATATCTCCTTCGATCTCGGCTCGGGGCACAAGGGCGGCGACCGAATCTACCACCACCACATCCACCGCAGCGGAGCGCACCAATTGATCGACAATCTCCAGGGCATCCTCGCCAGTATCGGGCTGAGACACTAGCAAGTCCTGGATATTGACCCCGAGTGCAGCCGCATAGATGGGATCCAAAGCGTGCTCTGCATCCACAAAGGCTACTGTTCCCCCCTGCTTCTGAACCTCAGCGATGGCATGGAGAGCGATGGAGGTTTTGCCAGAAGACTCTGGGCCAAACACCTCAATGACGCGGCCTTTGGGATAGCCACCCCCCAAAGCCAGATCCAGAGTCAAAGCTCCACTGGGAACGGTTTCCACCCGCATCCGAGAGGCGTCCCCCAGCCGCATGATGGCCCCTTTCCCAAAGTTGCGCTCGATCTGCCCCAGCACCTGCTCCAGCGCTTTGCGTTTATCCGTTTGATCCTCAGAAGAGGGAGTGGTTTTGGAGGAGGTTTTGGCTTTGCTGCTACTGTTGCGGGGGGGCATGGGGGGAATCCCTTAACGAGTTGTAATGGTCGATGAGCAGAAAAACTGAGCTTGCATCTTAGCATTGCCCCTACTGGGATCCTGGGTTTGGATCTGAAGGGTTAACAGGCCAATCAGGGGATCCCTGCAGGAGTCTCTCTAGGGTGGCTAGAGCCTCAGTCTGGGCTTTGAGCAGCCGTTCTACTTTAAGACTATGGGACTGACGTAGGATTCGCTGCTGCATATCCTCGGGCCAGGTGGGCCAAGTGGTCAGCATGGCTTCTAACAGGAGGTTAGCAGGCAGTTGCGTCTGCTGTTCTAAGGGATCGAGCAGGGCCAGAGCCTCGGCAGATAGACCCAGTAGGGTTTGAGGCTGGTCAGGATCCACCGGGAATGGGATCCCAATGGCAGCTTCAGATACGGGTTGGCTCACCTCACCAACCTGAGCAAGATCTTCGGGTGGGGCTGGCATCAAGTCCGATGTGGGTGTGCTGGCATTGTGGCTATCACTCTCGGACACCTTGAGATTTTCGATCTGTTGTTGATCAAAGGAACCCTCACTCGATGGAGCACTAGAGAAACCAGTCCCTGTCCCACCCCCAGACCAGTAGTCATCTGAATCGACAGGAGGTGTGATCTCTGGTTGGATCTCTGGAGATGGTGAGGAGAGGTGAGAAGCATCGGGATCCTGTTCTTCTGGCAGGCGAAAGGGCTCGGTGGCCGCCTGCTTTAGTTGGGATCGCCAGTTGCCGGGGGGCACTGAATCGCTGCGAGCTGGGCCGGTGGGCAGTTTTTTCTTGGGGGGAGGCATCAGATCACCTTTAACTACGCAGCAATAAGAGCACCACTCCAGCAATCACGCTGATGGTTGCTCCCGCGATCAGCGAGGTCGACAACCGAACTAAACTCTCATTAGCGTCCCGAAATACCTCATATTTGTCATCATTTTTCTCTACCTGACTCTCAAGGGATCCCAATCGATGATCGAGGGCTTCAACTCGATTGTCTAAAGCTTCTACTCGGTGATCCAAGCCCTCAACTCGATGATCCAACGCTTCAACCCGATGTTCGAGAACACCGACCCGATGATCGAGAGAGTCAACACTGACGCGGAGTCCCTGAATCTCGGTCAGGATGACGGAAAGAGTGGATTCTATTCGTTCCATCTGATCCGGCATCTTGTCTCTCCTCTGATCCGTCCTCAAGCAGCAGAATCATTCCAACGTCTATTGTGGCTGAAATGTCGCGGACTTAGGCCGGGATCCTGTGTTGCAGCTGGCTGTAGAGGGTGCCCAGAATCTCGTGATAGGGAGCAGCCAGAGCCTCTTCTCCAGTTTCAGCAATCGACCACCCCATGCTATTGGCTTGTTGTACCAACGTGCTCTGGCGCACTGGGCTAAACATCGGGATCCCGCCGAGCACATCGGTCAGGGCTTCTAGAGCAGCCTTGGTCATTTTGGTGCGATTGTTGCCCACCCACTGATCGCGAGTGGGCAGGATCCCCAGCACATGGGGCACCTGAAAATCTAAGTCCGCCAGTTCCTTGACCAAGATCAGGGTGCTCAAGGCTCCCATCACCCCTTTTTGGGTACATTCGGTCGGAATGACCAAATAGTTAGAGGTCAGGATGGAGTTGTAGGTGAGCAAACCTTTGGATGGCGGGCTATCGATGACGATGAAGTCGTAGTCTTTCAAAATGGGCTTGACGGTGCGGCGTAAGAACAGTTCCCGTCCCGGCTCCATCGCAATGGCATCAATGGCCCGTGACAGGCTGTAGTCGCTGGGAGCCAGCATCAATCGACCCTGCCGATCCTCATTGATGGGATCCCGAATGATGTCGGCAATAGAGATTCGATCGGGGCCAGTCAGAAGCGTTTCGGCGATGGTGGCAGTTTCAGAAAGATCTGTCCACCCCATCCATTGACTCATATTGCCCTGCGGATCAAAGTCGATCGCCAGGGTTTTGGATCCCGTCTGAGCCAGCATGGTGGCCAAGTTGAGGGCGGTGGTGGTTTTGCCGGATCCCCCACTCAGGCAGACCACCGTAATCACAATGGCCTGTCGGGTCGTCTGGTGTGCCTGGGCACGGCTGGCAAAAGCTGCTGATGAGTCGATAACAGCGGGCATAGGGATCCCCTCCCAAATCAATACAGTGCGTCAACCTCGTTCCACTGCCCAACCGTAAAGGTCTCGAATTAAGCAGAGGAGTGAGGTACTAAACAATCTACACAATATGGGTAGCGTCTGTCTGGCCTTAATGCTATTAAGACCACACTAAATACAGATTGGGGGCTAATCGATTAGAAGCAAAAGAGCCAGAGTTCCGACTAGCGGTAGTTGGTGAATTGCAAAGCCACTGGATAATCGGCCTGTTTCAGAGCTGTGATCACCGCTTGCAAATCGTCCTTGTTTTTGGCAGAGACCCGTACCGCATCCCCCTGAATGCTGGACTGGACTTTTTTGAAGTCATCCCGGATCGACTTGGAGATCTCCTTGGCCAAGGTTCCATCAATGCCACGCTTGAGGGCGACCACTTGGCGAATCCGGTTGCCACTGGCAGATTCAGGATCCTGAAAGTCAAAGATTTTGAGGTTGAGGTTGCGCTTGGAGGCTTTGGCCCGCAGCATATCTTGGATCGCTTGCAGGGTCATGTCGCTCGCGGTGTTGATGGTGATAGAGTCTTGGGTCAACTCGATGGTGCTGTTAGTGTCCTTCAGGTCAAAACGGGCTTTCACCTCCCGCTCGGTCTGATCTACCGCATTGACCAATTCTTGAAAATCAAAATCACTGACCACATCAAATGAATACGAAGAAGCCACAGTCTCATCCTCCCAAACCTATCGGCTCACTGGCTTTATTCCCCTACAAGGGATTTCGATCTTAGTATGTCGCAGCTTTGGTCTGTCATAAGTTTGGGTATGTCATAAGTTTGGTTTGGGCAGGTATCCCGACCGTTCAACCTTGCTCCAGCCGCTGTAACAACTCAATCGGCAGTCCATCGGGATCCGCCAGAAAGGCGACTCGGTAGTGATGATCGCCAATCTCCTGGATCTCAGGATCCAATAACACCGTGCCACCGGCTTGTTCTGTCAATGTCTGGAGCAGCGCCCCCACATCCACCACCTCCAGCGACAGGTGATAGTAGCCGACGTAATGGGGATCCCCAAAAGCATCGGCAGCAGGCTGTGGCTCTGGAATCTGGATCAGCTCCAACCGACCTAGGGATCCCGTCATCCAGCAGGCCAGCGTCATGCCTGTGGTGAAGCGGGTTTCGGTCTCAAAGCCCAGGTGCTGATAAAACGCGATGGCGCGAAAGATATCTGCTGTCCGTATCGAGACATGGTGGAGACGCATAGAGATCAGGCTTTGCCAGAGATGGGTGGATTTTGTGGCAGGTCTAAGTCATTACACGCCTAAGTTATCGCAGGGCTAAGTCATCGGGATCCCAATTATAGTAATTTCAACCATAATTAGCTAGGATAACGGTCTCAATCATTTTCTCTTTAACCTGTTTTAGGTACTTCCGATGGG
>JBHJNR010000047.1:0-7640 GCA_050330615.1 Cyanophyceae cyanobacterium | reverse complement strand
CACCCTCCTCCCAGCTGCGTCTACAGGCTCAGGCATTCAATGCTGAGGGCAGTCTTAACTTGGGCATCGGTCAGCCTCAAGCGGCCCTAGCCAGTTGGCAACAGGCCACCGCCGCCTATCAACAGGCTCAAGATTCTGTAGGAGCTTTGGGATCCCGACTCAACCAAGCTCAAGCCCTGCAAGCCCTGGGGCTAAACCAGCAGGCCAATCGTCTCTTGGCGACGGTCATCCCAGAGATTGAGCAGCAGAGCGATCTGGAACTGCGCATCACCGGGCTACGGGCGGTGGGATCCCTACAGCGCAGTCTGGGATTGCTGAGCGAAGCCCGCCAACGGTTTCAGCAAGCTCTAGCCTTGGCCCCTGATTCCGACCAGATTCGCTTGGAGCTGGCCAACACCCTTCAGTCTCAGGCTCGCACCGCTCTGGACATTGGGGATCCCGTGTTTGCCACCCTGCAAGCAGAAGCCCATCAAGCCTATGCTGAGGTGCTCAACCGCAGCCAGGATCCCCTGCGCCAGATGCAAGCCCAGGTGAATCAATTGGCTCTGCGCCTCCAGGTGATCCGGCGGTGGCAGCAAGAGCTAGAGCGGATGGTGGCGCTGCAAGACCTACTCGTACAACAAGGTAAAAGTCGAGAAGCTGAGCGGGTCGGAGCCGATATCACCCTTTTGCAAAGCCAGATCGAGGCCGAACAGGCCCAGCTTCAGCCTCCTGATTTTGCCAACTTAGAGCAGATTCCCATTGGGCGCAGCCGTCTCTTTTTGACCCTCACCATCGCTCAACTGCTGCATACCCTTCCTGAGGGAAATCCGGATCCCTGGCTAACTCAGGCTCTGGTCGATGCCCGCCAACTCCAGGATCCCTATGGGGAAGCCCAGAGCTTGGGCATCAGCGGCCAACAACGCCAGGATCCCGCTCTGCTACAACAAGCCCTCTTCCTGGCTCAATCCCTGCAAGCTCCCGAGCAAATCTACCGCTGGGCCTATCATCTGGGTCGCCAACAGGGAGATGTGGGATCCCTGCGTCGGGCGGTGACGGTCTTACAGGGGTTGCGGGGGGATCTGGCCACCCTGAGCCGGGATGTGCAGTTTTCCTTTCGAGACAGCATTGAGCCGATCTATCGGGACTTTGTGGCTCTGCTGCTGGAGGATCCTAGCCCCGCTGCTCTAGGGGAGGCGTTACAGGTGATCGAAGCGTTACAGCTGGCCGAATTGGACAACTTCTTTCGGGATAGTTGTTTGGATGTGGATCCCAGCCAGCCCAACCGCCTGGATCCTGAGGCGTTGCTGATCAGCTTGCGCGCCCAAATCGACCGCTTGGATCCCCAGGCTGCTGTCATCTATCCCATCGTGCTGCCCCAACAGTTGGTGGTGATCGCATTACTTCCTGGCGGATCCACTCACCTCGAACGGATCCCGGTGGCTCAGCCTCAGGTGGAGGCCATGCTGCAAGAGCTGCGTCAAAGCCTGCCCCGTCAGATCACTGAGGGCTACCGCGAATCCGCTGCCCAAGTCTATGACTGGCTGATCCGACCTTTGGAGCCGGTACTGCAACAGACCCAAACCCAAACCCTTGTCTTTGCCCTGGATAGCCTCTTTCGCAGCGTTCCCCTGACAGCGCTCTTAGATCGAGATACGGGGGACTTTCTGCTGCAAAAGCCCTACACTCTAGCGGCCATCCCCAGCTTGCAACTGCTAAATACGGATCCCCGCGTCAGTCCAACGGCTCTCAAGGGGGGGCTGAGTCAGGCGGGAGAATTTCAAGGTCTCAGCTTCAGTCCACTGGCAGGGGTGACGGAGGAGATCAACCGCATTGGCGATGTCTTGGGCGGGATCCCTCTTTTAGATAGTGAATTCACCGCCGCCAACCTGCAACAACAGCTCCAGGCAGAGAATCCTTCCATTGTGCATCTGGCCACCCACGGTCGTTTCAGCTCTATTGCTGAGCAAACTTTTTTACTGACTGCTGATGGTGGCCTCTCTATCCCTCAGCTCCAAGCCCTCTTGGAAGGGATCCCGGAGGGTGTGGATCTGCTCACCCTCAGCGCCTGCCAAACCGCCAGTGGTGATCGTCGGGCTGCCCTGGGTCTGGCGGGGATTGCCGTCCGGGCCGGGGCACGTAGTACGGTCGCTAGCCTGTGGTCTGTGAGCGATGTCTCCACCACAGAGCTGATGGCAAACTTCTACACTGTTTTGTCCCAATCGCCTGTGATCTCGAAAGCTGAAGCCCTCCGGCAAGCCCAGCTAAACTTACTCCAAGGTGGAATTTACACCCATCCATTCTTTTGGTCACCCTTTATCTTGTTAGGCAACTGGGCTTAGAAAATCCGCCACAATCTGCATCGAATTGATCACGGTTAGATTACCAGAGGTGTCCACATGAACATGCCCCGACAGTTTGGACGGGTCGCTGTAGCCACGTTACTCCTGAGTCTGTGGGGGTGGACAAGCTGGGCAGCTGACTATGAAACCCTGATGCGACAGGGCTATGTGGCGATTGCTGAGCAGGACTATACCGCCGCCCTGAGCCATTTCACCCAGGCCGGATCCCTGCGTCCAGGGGATCCCTATGTGGAGGTTGCCATCCAAAGCTTACAAGCGGCGGCGGCGGTGGCCAGCGTCGATCAGCCCGTCAGTGAAGCACCTCTCTTGCTGGATTTGGGTGTGCCAGCCAACCGGATCCCGGCGGCGGTGCGGAGTGAAGCCTGTGGCAGTGGAACCGATAGCCAAGACTTGCTGCCGCTGATCCCATCTGATCTTGTAGGGGTAACATTCCAGGCCCAGCCCACTCTGTTGCTGGCTATTCCCAACTCCACCACCGCCACCGAGCTTGACCTCGCCGTTGATGGGGAGATCTTCACCTATCCTCTCAACCCGGAGGGGGGCATTATCGCCCTGGCGCTGCCCGTCGAGCTTGAGCCCGGAGACCAAATAACGTGGGGGGTGGAGCTGCTGTGCAGCCGGGATCCCGCGCAAAATCCTGCGGTGCGGGGAGAGCTGATCCGGGCCAATCGACCTGAGGTGGATTCTGCCCTGGCCACCGCCACCGGATCAGCTCGCCTGGCTCTGTATCGTAGTTTGGGAGCCTGGTACGATATCGCCGCAGAGCTGGCAACTGCCCTCCGCCAGGATCCTGACGATGCCGCCCTCCAGACTCAGTGGCAAGCCCTCTTGCAGTCTCAGGACTTGGGATCCCTGGCTGAGGTCAATCTTGCCAGTTGTTGCACAGCCCCATGAAGATAGCGCCCAAGATCGGCCTCACACGGCAACACTTCACCCGCTGGGGATTGACCGGGATCCTAGCGTTGGGGGGATTGGGGCTGCACGAGTTGGGTCTCTTGGGCGGAGTCGAGCTGGCTCTTTATGATGGCTGGATGCGTTGGCAGGCTCCCACACAAGTGGATCCCCGCTTTTTGGTGGTGGAGATCACCGAGGCCGATCTGCAACTGGCAGGCCAGCCCACCATTCCCGATGCCATGTTGGTAGAAGCTGTGGAGCTGTTGGCAGCAGCGGATCCCGCATCGATCGGCATTGATCTGATTCGTGATCTGCCCGTCCCTGATCTGACTAACCCCGGCGCTGCGGTTGACCTCCCCTCCGCTTTGCGGGCTTATCCTCAGACGGTTGTGATCTGCACCCTGGGGGAGGAGCAAGCGGGCACGGCTCCACCATTAGGGATCCCACGGGTGGGCTTTGCGGATGTGGTGGTGGATGCGGATGGGCTGATTCGGCGCAACTTGTTGGGGGTGTCTGCGGCTCCGGGATCCCCTTGTCCGGCACAGTTTTCTCTGGGCTATCAACTGGCGGCTGGCTACCTGGCTCAACAGGGCATCGATCCGCCCCAGGTGCAGGATGGCCAGCTGGAATGGGGTGCAGCGCGCCTGCCTAGGCTGGGATCCCGGCCTTATTACCCGATTGATGCCCGTGGCTATCAACTGCTTCTACGCTATGGCGGGGGTGCAGAGCAAGTGTCATTGAATCAGGTCTTGAGGGCAGAGGTATCTCCCCAGCAGATCCAGGGCCGCATCGTTTTGATTGGAGCCACCGCGCCTAGCCTGCGGGATCTATTTGCCACCCCCATCAGCGGACGGGCTGGATCTGCGGAACTGTTGCCAGGGGTGCAGCTCCATGTGCATATGGCGGGGCAACTGATCGATCTGGCGCTGGGGAATGCCGACCCGATTCAACAGCTTCCCCCTTGGCAAGAGCGGCTTTGGATTTTGATCTGGGCTGGGGTTGGCTCGTTGATCGCGCTGCGGGCAGACTCATGGCGTCATCTGCTCTGGGGCTGGGGTGGATCCTTGATCGGTCTGGGGGCGATCACCGCCAGCAGTTTGGCTCTCTCGTGGTGGATCCCGGTGGGGGGATCCCTGTTGGGGATCGTGCTGCCAGGATTACTACGGCTGCGGGGATCCGAGGAGCTGCTGCTGGGACGGTATCGTATTGTGCGCCCGTTGGGACAGGGGGGCTTTGGGATGGTGTTCTTAGCTGCTGATCAGGAGCGCCAACAGCTCTGTGTGATCAAAAAGCTGATCCTAGAGGGGGTGGATCCCTGGGTGTTGGAGACCTACAAGGATCTCTTTCGGCGCGAAGGGGAGATCATGCGGCAGGTACAACACGATCGGATCCCGCAGCTGTATGGGAGCCATTACTTTGAGCAGGAGGAAACGTTTTATATCGTGCAGGAGTACATTGCTGGGATCCCGCTTAACCAAGAGATTACTACCACTGCTCCTTGGCCTGAGGCGCAGATTCGGGACTTTTTGGGGCAGATGTTGGCTATTCTTGCTTTTATCCACCAGCGACAGATCCTGCACCGCGATATCAAGCCCAGCAATATCATCCGGCGGGCGAGTGATGGTCAGTGGGTGCTGATTGATTTTGGTATTGGCAGGCAGGCCTTTACCCCAGATGACCGCACCACCACGGCGATTGGATCCCAGGGGTATGTTGCCCCTGAGCAAGAACAGGGTAAGGCTGTCCCCGCTAGCGATCTGTATGCCTTGGGTGTGGTGACTATCGAGGCTGCTACGGGTAAGCGTTTCGCCTCCTTGCGCCATTTGCCTGCTCCTCAACACCGTTTCCCGCTGGCTCAATCTTTTGCTACCGCAGAGTCCACCGCAGATCCGGTGCCGTCGACTGCTCCTCTCTCTCTCAATACTCAGCCCCTTGGTACTCAACCCCTCAACACAGCGCCTCTTCCCCCCAAGGCGGATGCTGTGCCAGCGCCCCGGTCTAGACCTTGGAGACAGGCAGCTCCTCAGCTTTCGGATCCGCTCTTGGCGCTGATCGATAGTTTTGTGGATCCTGATGTTTCCCAACGCCCTGCTAGTGCCACGGCTGCTCTTGATGCTCTCACTGGTCTGTTGGGATGAGCCAGTGGAAGGGATCCCAGGGGATCAAGTTGATTTCTTCCCTATCGGCTATGAGTTGGGTTGAGCGGTTGGTTGCTTCAGCTGGGTTGCATCAAACTGGCTGGGGTTATACCTGAGCCATCACGGCGTTGAGGAGGTCGGTTTGTTTGGATTGGGAGGCGGTGATGGCTTCTTCTAGGCGGTCGCATAGTGCCATGAGTTGATCGACTTTAGCGACGATGCGATGTTGTTCGGGGAGGGGAGGAATCGGTATGATAGCCGAGAGAAGTTGATTGGTTTCCAATCGACATGTCCCATGGCTAGAACGTTCAACAAGGCTAAGAAAAAACAACTTTCTTCCTTTTGTTAATAGAAGAAGATAATTACTTATAGATGAAACATATGGGCATAGTGCCTTTATATCTTGATTGATTGTCACAGTGGAATTGGTAATTCCTGCAGGGAATGAATGTGCGAGGATCATTCCTCTAACAACTATGAGTAATGATCCTTTGGGAATTAATTTGGTTGCACTATTTCGCAAAGCAATTTCCGAAATGTGATCTTGGGAATCACTAATGTAATCAACTTTCATATCCTTAGGGCTAACCCATGGGATCGTTCCATCCCAATAGCTTGGATCTGATTTACTTGGAGTTCCACCACCAAGCGTGTAGCCAAAGTTGCCGAGTTGTTCCCATTCCCATCCAATAGGTAGCTTGTATGGAACCTCCTCCATATTAATTGGGGATAGTATGTTGGGCTGTTTAATTTTCCCTTCCTTTACCAATCGTTGTTTTTCAATCTCGATTGCTTTCAGCAATTCACTCGCGGGTTCATCATTGGGATCCTGCGGGACTAATTTGCCCATGACGGCGAGTTGAAGGATGGTTTTGCGTAGCTCAGCGACGGTTTCTTTGACAGAGTAGAGTTGGCCAAAGTGTTGGGTAATGAAATGCCAAGCGGTGCTAAAGTCGCGGCTATCTTGGGCAGTCAGGAGACGATCGATCGCTGCCGTGTGGACGGTGATGAGTTTTTGGGCGCGCTCGCTCCGCAGTTTTTCCAATTCATCACAACGCGCTATTAATTGGTCAATTTTGGCAACAATGCGACGTTGCTCAGCTAGGGGAGGAAGGGGAGCTAAAGTGGCTCTCCTGACTTTTTGGTGTCGATGGTATAATGAGATACTGAGTTCCGCAACGAGTAATGGTTCCTCTTGATAGGTTATTGGGTCTTCCGGGAGTCCTAATCCAAGAGTTTGTGGAGTTAGAACACCACGTTGTCCTCAAACTGGAATTGACCTCTAACGAGATGATTTGTCCTCATTGTGAACAAGTCATTGCCAAGATCCACCAAAATCGGCCTATCCTTGTGCGAGACTTATCCCTGTTTGGTCGCTCGGTGTACCTGCAAGTGCCTCGCCGCCAATTCTATTGCTCTCACTGTCAGCACTACTCCACTGAAGTCCTTTCTTTCGTGGACTGGGAGCGTTCCTATACTCAACGCTACGAAACCTATATCTACCAGCAAGTCAAGCAAACTACTATTGAGCAAGTTAGTCAGAATGAGGAGTTGAGTCGAGATCAAGTTGAAGGTATATTCAACCGTCAGTTTGAGCAGCAACAAGCAAAAAAAAAGCCCAAGGGTTTCGGTTCAAGAAAATCAGTATCGACGAGATAAGTATGCGAAAAGGGCATAATCAATATGTGACAGTTATCAGTGACCTTGAAAATCATTGCCTCATTGAGGTGATTGATGCTCACAAGGCTGAAGAGCTCATTGAATGGCTGGAGAGCTTATGGACAGAGGAAGAGAGGCTGAGGGTGGAAGAAGTGAGTATCGATATGTGGGCTGGATTTACCAAGGTGGTCAAGCAGGTATTTCCCAGAGCACGTATTGTCTATGACAGATTCCACGTGATGCAGAAAGCCATCAAAGAATTGGACAGAATTAGACGACAGTCTCGACTCACAGAAAAAGGCTCAAGAAGAATCATACTTAAGAATAATAAAGACCTAACTGAAGAAGAAATGACAAAACTAGAAATCTATTTAAAACAAAGCAAACGACTGAGGCAAGCCTATGAACTGAAAGAAGAGCTACGATACATTTTTGAGAGCAAGTTCACTGTAAAGGAAGGAGAGAGTCAAATAGTCACATGGCTGAAAGATGCTCGGAGGGTCTACACCGATGTGGTCATAACAATCCAGAATCATCTTGAGGGGATCTGTCAGTATTTTGCTAATCGTGTGACCAGTGGGATTATGGAGGGAATCAACAACCGGAT
>JBHJNR010000046.1:0-12908 GCA_050330615.1 Cyanophyceae cyanobacterium | reverse complement strand
AGGGGAGGATGAGAACAGGCAAACTGTAACAGGGATCCCTCCATCAGGGGGTCGGTGTTAAGAACAGCAAACTCTAAGTCTTCAACAGCTAGGATCAGGTTTTGCACTAGCCCTTTCCTGTATGGTTGCCCCCTCTACCCCGGTCACAGCGGTTCAGTCCAGTCTGGATCCCTATGAGGCCAGAACCCAGGCCATCGCCCAAGACCTCTTAGCTGCCACCACCACCGACCGTACTTTCTTGGCCCAGATGCGGGATCAGATGCGCTGGGATGATCGGCTGCTGGGTTGGTCGATGGAGAATTCGGGTCTGCGGGTGCAACTGTTTCGCCTGATTGACGCGCTGCCCACCCTCTCCTCCAAAACGGATATCGCCCGTCATTTGCAGGAGTATCTGGGATCCGCAGAGGTAGAACTGCCGGGACTGCTCAAAAATCTGCTCAACTTTACCCAGCCGGATTCCATGCCCGCGCAGCTAGCGGCAGGGACGTTATCGGGGGCAGTGGAGGCATTGGCCCATCGCTACATTGCAGGCGATAGTCTCAAGCAGGTGACAAAAACCCTAGAGGGATTGCGCAAGCAGCAGATGGCTTTCACCCTCGATTTGTTGGGGGAGGCGGTGATCACGGAAACCGAGGCGCAAGGCTATCTGGATCACTATCTGGACATGATGAGCCAATTGGTCAAGGCATCACAATCGTGGCCCCGTGTCGCAGCCCTTGATGAGGCGGATGGGGATCCCTTGCCTCGGGTACAGGTGTCCGTCAAACTGACCGCTTTCTATTCCCAATTTGACCCGCTGGATCCCACGGGCACCCAGGCACAAGTTAGTGAACGCATCCGCACCTTGCTGCGGCGGGCGGCGGATCTGCGGGTGGCGGTGCATTTTGACATAGAGCAGTATGCCTACAAAACCCTGACCTTGGGGATCCTCAAAGCTGTTCTGCTGGAGGATGAATTCCGGGATCGCACCGACATTGGCATCACCCTGCAAGCCTATCTGCGGGATAGCTATGCCGATTTGCAGGACTTGATCCACTGGGCACAAGACCGGGGATCCCCTCTGACGATTCGCTTGGTCAAGGGAGCTTACTGGGATCAGGAGACCATCAAGGCCGTCCAAAAACATTGGCCTCAGCCCGTGTTTAACCATAAAGCTGCCACCGATGCCAACTTTGAGCGCATGACCCAGTTGTTGCTGGAGAACCATCAGTATCTTTATGCCGCCATCGGCAGCCACAATGTCCGCTCCCAAGCCCGCGCCCTAGCCATTGCCGAAGCCCTCGGGATCCCGCAGCGGCACTTTGAGATGCAGGTGCTCTATGGCATGGCGGACAAATTGGCCAAGGCTCTGGTCAAAACGGGACGGCGGGTGCGAGTCTATTGCCCCTATGGTGAGCTGATCCCCGGCATGGCCTACCTAATCCGGCGATTGCTGGAGAACACCGCCAACAGTTCCTTTTTGCGGCAAAGTGTCACCGGGATCCCGGATGCCGATCTGCTCAACCGACCGGATCCAGACCTTTTGACCGCCGATCAGCCCTACCAAGCCCATCTCTCAGCCTCCATTAGGCTCGCCCCCGACACCGACTACAGCATTGTCCAGCAACGGGATCCCTTTATCAAAGCCTTGCAAACGGTGCGGTCGCAGCTGGGTCGCACCTACAAACCCCTGATCAACGGCCAGTGGGTGGATACCCCAGATACCCTGCTGTCCACCAATCCCAGCCACACGATTGAGCTGGTGGGCAAGGTCGGTCTGGTCACCCCGGCACAGGTGGAGGAAGCCATTCAAGCGGCTCGACAAGCCCATCCCCAGTGGAAGACTACCCCTGTTGCTGAAAGAGCTGGGATCCTCCGGCGGGCGGCAGATTTGCTAGAGGAGCAGCGGGCGGAATTGGCGGCTTGGATGGTCTATGAGGTGGGCAAGCCCGTCCGACAGGCGGATGGCGAGATCTCGGAGGCGGTTGATTTTTGCCGCTACTACGCCGCTGAGATGGAAAGACTGGGATCCGAGCGGGGACGAGATGTGCCCGGTGAGACCAATCGCTATCACTATCAGCCTCGGGGCTTAGCGGTGGTGATTGCCCCCTGGAACTTCCCCCTATCAATTCCGCTGGGCATGACGGCGGCGGCTTTGGTGACGGGCAACTGTGTGCTGCTCAAGCCCGCCGAACAATCTTCGGTGGTGGCCTGCAAACTGGCGGAGGTACTGGTCAAAGCCGGGATCCCAGCGGGGGTGTTTCAGTGCTTGCCCGGAGTAGGAGAAGAGATTGGCCCGCAACTAGTCCAGCATCCCCAGATTCACATGATCGCCTTCACGGGATCCCGGCAGGTGGGCTGCTCCATCTATGCTGAAGCGGCAAAATGGCAACCGGGACAACGGCATCTGAAGCGGGTGATCGCTGAGATGGGGGGCAAAAACGCCATCATCATCGATAGCAGTGCCGATCTAGATCAGGCGGTAAAGGGGGTAATAACCTCTGCCTTCAGCTACAGCGGCCAAAAGTGCTCCGCCTGCTCCCGGGTGATCGTGCTAGAGACGGTCTATGACAAGTTTTTAGACCGATTGGTGGAGGCAACTCGCTCCCTCCATGTCGGAGCAGCCGAGGATCCCAGCACCCAAGTTGGCCCGGTGATTGATGATGAAGCCCAAGCCCGGATCCTCGCCGCCATTGCTGTCGCCAAAACCCAGGGATCCCGGTTGGTCTTGCAGATGGATGCCCCGACCGAGGGATCCTTTGTGGGGCCGGTGATCTTTGGGGAGGTGGATCCCGGCAGTGACCTAGCTCAGCAGGAATGGTTTGGCCCTGTCTTGGCGGTGATCAAAGCAGCTAGCTTTGGGGATGCCCTGGAGATCGCCAATAACACCGACTATGGCTTGACTGGAGGACTCTACTCCCGCACCCCCTCCCATATCGAACAGGCCCGCAAGGACTTCGCCGTCGGCAATCTCTACATCAACCGTGATATCACCGGAGCTTTGGTGGATCGTCAACCCTTTGGGGGCTTTAAGCTCTCCGGGGTGGGATCCAAGGCGGGTGGCCCCGATTATCTGCTGCAATTTGTGGAACCCCGCAGCATCACAGAAAATGTCCAGCGGCAGGGGTTTGCCCCCGTTGAAGGCATGGACTGAGCGAAGTGGGTGATCAACAGGCTGCCAGCACAATTAGCCACGCAAATGATCAACCCAGTCTTTGATCACCTCTACGGATCCATACCACCGTTGCCGGGGAGAGTGATAGACCCCCTCCAGTGTCAAATTATCTGCGCCCACCAGATGGGCTGCCCCAATTGGGGTGATGCCATCCCCCCAGCTATCGCCGATGCCACAGGTGAGTTTGTAGCTTTCATAGGCAATCCATGTGGATCCTGTGATCTGGCCTTGACGCCAAGCCTGCCAGCTGAGCCGTTGTCCCTGGATCGCCCGACCCGCCACACAGACATACCTCACCCCTGGGCAATGGGATCCCGGATAGTTGTCATTGACAAAATTGAGATTTTTGAGCGTCCAGCGTTCCTGGCTGGTGTGGGGAGTGCCCAAAGAGATCAAAGCAGAAACCCGATCTGCCCCCGCCCAGATCTGCTGGTAGTAGGGTAGGGATCCCAAATAGATGCGACTGATCCAGCCCCCTGCTGAGTGTGCCACCAGGTTCACCTTGGGGGTGCCAAAGTCTGCCAAGGTCGCTCGTATTGTTTGATCTAGCCGAGCCAAGATGGGGTTGATAGAGCGTCCCCCCACTGTCGGTAGCCAGTCTCTGGCTTTGAGAGGCACCACGCAGGCCGGATAACCTAATGACTCCAAGTGCTGACGCATCGGCTCGTAATCCTGGGATCCCGCCAAATATCCTGGCACTATGACAGTTGGATAAAGATTAGTACTCATCGGTCTATTAACAACCCGCTAGCGACTGGGATACCAAAACATCCCCTTGATACCCTCCGGATCTGGCGTAAAGCCCAATCGCTCATAGAACTCCACCACCCCTCGGTCGGCAAAGAGGGTGATATTGCTGATGTCTTGACTACGCAACTCCCGGATCACCTTGTCCATCAAGGCCCGTCCATAGCCCTTGCCCTGGCAATCGGGGTGAACCACCACATCCCAAAGGGTTGCATTGAAAGCATGATCCGATGTAGCCCGCGCAAACCCAATCAGGCGCTTGTAGGTGCCCTGTTGCTGCCACATCGCCACCACCAAAAAGCTGTGCTGAAGGGCTTTTCGCACCTTGTGGATGGGCCGTCGCGACCAACCCACCGCATCGCACAATTCTTCCAGCTCATAGAGATCGAGATCCGCATTGGTGGTAAAAAAGATTCGCTCCGGCTTCTGCTGTAGCACTTCTTCTTTAACCACGGTGCCAACCCCGCCGGACTCTGGGGAACCAAACAAGCCACGCCAAAAGCCCATGCTCGTCAAACCTGATCACATTGCTAAGGTTGCCAAGGCGTCTTGTGGAGGTCTTCGGGATCCAAATCCGAGTCAAAGGCCCTCTGCCTGTTGCTCAGTATAGCCTTGAGGGATCCCTGGTCTGGGAAAATACCTCCACGCTCTTGAGTCTTTTTGCTGCTCACGGCATTTTGCTCTGCCGAGGGACGAAGGAATCCTGTCGCGAAGCCTGATTGGGCCGATGGAGCACAAGTGGCTAGAGTGAAAATACAGGATTACAGCCAAAAATCCCACTTGTGAACTTATGGGGTGAACTTATGGGGCGATCTACCCGACATTGACGCTCACCTACCAGTGGCAACTCAGTCTAATCACAAAAGTCATTCTTTGATATTAAAGGTCAATGCCATGCGTATCGTCAGTGCTTGCTTACTCTCAATGGCGATGGGTTTGGGCTCGGCTCCTTTGGTTCAAGCCCAACACCTATTTGGCCCTGCCCCTGTTCAGCAATCCATGCCGCATACAGCGCCATCTGAGTCAGTCGTGCCGCCCATCTCACAACCGATGCAGCAGCAGATCTTGACCTCCCCCGGCCAACCCACCCTAGAATCTCTGCCCCCAGAGCCAATGTCTCCGGCTGGGATGGATGCTGATATTCCGACCGTGCCGATTGTGCCCTCCAGTGGCAACGCCCCCACAGATCTAGAATTGCTCCCCACACAACCCAGCACAGGTGGCAGCGTCGATATTACAGATCTGATCAGCACTAGCCGAGAGCTAAACCGCGCCAAAAACCTAGCCCGCCAAGCAGCAGAGATCTATAACGGCGGACTGCAAAACTATCGGGCGGAGAGTGCGATGCACACCGCAGGGGTAGCAGCTCCTTATGTTGATCGGGGCACTGATTGGGTCTTTCGCTTTCAGGGGGGATTGCCCGGAGCCACCGTCATGACCATTGAATCTGAGATACGGGTGGATAAGAGCAGCTTCCAAACAGAGGTGCTGTACAACGGCCCCCTCCGTCCCTAAGGCAACTGCCCCTGCTACTGCAATAATCTTGATATGGTGGCAGCTATCTGCTCATAGCACTGGATATAGTATGAAGAGGCAAAAGTTCTAGGCAAAAGCGAAGGAAAGTTAGTCTCGATCCTCCCTCGACAGCGTGGAACTCGATCGCGTAGCCTTGGCTTCGGAGTAGATTTTTGCTTTAAGCCATTTTCGCCTCAAGCTGGCCCCTGGTAGTCAGAGAAACCAGCTAGATAGTGCCCCATCCAGACAAGTGCCCCATCCGGTGTATCAAGACAAGCCCATTCGCAACCCAGATCAACAGAGGGACGTTCGAACAAATCAAGATCAAAGCTTGGTCACCAACTTCGTTCGTCTCCAGCCCAAGCCCTCAACCCAGTCCATATACATTCGGGGTGCTGTCATCAGCAGTTACCCAGCCCAGGAGGATCCCTATGAACGCCATGTACCGTTTCTGTTTGATTGTCGCCCTCTGCGGTGGTGTTGGAAGTGCAGCTCTGCCCACAACTGTTTGGGCCCAAGCATCGACCGCATCTCCTGAGGCTCGGAATGCGGTGGCCGAGCGGTTGAATATCGTGCCAGTATTCACCATTGTGTCAGCAGATGGATCCCCTATCTTGGCCAATGTGGAGCAAGAGGGCCGCAGCATGCAGGTGGCCAGCTTCTGGTTAGATAAAGCCCAAGCCGACCAAGCTGTCCAGAATGTCCGCACCTCTAATCCCGATATTGGTGGCAGCGCCCAGGTAGTGCCCGTGCCACTAGGGGAAGCCTTCCAGGTGGCCGAACAGCAGATGAGTCAGCGCGATGACATCATCTTTCAGGTGGTGGCTCGTGATTCCGATCTCCAGACCGCCTTGCAGGTGGCTCGGGCGGCGGGACAGACTGATTTAACTCAGTTTCCGGGTGTACCGTTGTTTTATGGCCTCTCAGAGCAGGGCTATTTGACGCTGGAATCGGATGGTGTTGAGGTGGTGCCATTCTTCTTTGCTCAGCAAGACCTGGATCGGGTTCTGCAACAGGGGGCACAAACGGATCCCAGCATCACTGGTGCCACCCGGATAGAAGTGACTACTCTGGAGTTGGTGGTGGATTCGATGTTAGAGGATCCCAGCTCCGATGCAGGCAAAATCATCTTTGTGCCCTCTCGCGAGTCGATCCAGTTCATCCAATCCCAAAGCCCGGATGCCTTTAACCTGGAATAGGGTCTCTGGTTGAATTAGCAGGATTGAATTAGCAGGGTGAAATGAACTGAGGTTGAGGCCAGCCAGGGTGACATCATCAGGGATCCCTTCCCAGGATTGGGTGAAGTGGCGACATCAAGCCCGTCAACAGGCGCAGGCCCAGTCTATCGATCCGGTCGAGGCAGATCGGCTGCTAGAGTGGGCGGGCTGGTCTCGCCTTCAACAATTGCAAGGGATCCCCCCCCAAGTCAGGTCTGACGATGGGGCCTTTTTGTCCAGACAGGTGACTGTCCCGCACCTTTGGCACCAGCGCATCAGCCAACGGATCCCGTTGCACTATCTCATGGGAGAGATTGTGTGGCGGGATTTGGTTTTGACGGTAGCTCCTGGGGTCTTGATCCCTCGGCCCGAGACAGAATTGTTGATAGACGTGGTTGAGGCTTGGTTAATCGACCATCCCTCCTCAGATCCCCAGTGGTGGGTGGATCTGGGCACAGGCACGGGCGCGATTGCCATTGCACTAGCCCGGAGCTGCCCCACCTTGCGGGTGGTGGCGGTGGATATTAGTCCTACAGCCTTGGACATTGCAACAGCCAATATCCAGCGGTATGGATTGGCATCACGAATCCAGGTGGTGCAGGGATCCTGGTTTGAGCCCTTGGGATCCTGGGCGGGTCAGTTGGGTGGGTTGGTCAGCAATCCTCCCTACATTCCGTCGGCGGAGGTGGATCGGCTGCAACCAGAGGTGCGGCTGCATGAGCCCCGTTTAGCCTTGGATGGCGGGCCACGGGGTACGGAGGTTTTGGATCACCTGATCGAAACGGCTCCGGCTTATTTGGCCCCCGGATCCCTGTGGTTGGCTGAGGTGATGCTCGATCAGGCGGACTGGGTGTGTGAAATGTTGCGGCAGACCCATCGCTATGACCAAGTCAAGAGCCATCTCGATCTGGCCGGGATCCCTCGTTTGGTCAGTGCTCGCTATCGGGGCTAGATCTCGGGCTGATGATAATCAACTTTGAGCGCTAGACAAATAGCATCGGTTTATCCTTGACCCGCTCAAAAGCCTCGGCATCAAAGCGATAGAGGGCGGCAGGGCGGCCCGCCCCTTGACTGGCTTTGCGGCCCGTGGCCCTCAGGATCCCGAGTTTTAACAGGCGGGCTCGAAAGTTTGAGTAATCGGAAAACTGATCCCCTAATACGGTGCTGTAGAGCTGATAGACCTCTCCCAAGGTAAAGGTAGGGGGCAAGACATCAAAGGCGATGGGACTGTACTCCAGTTTGTTGCGGAGGCGGCGATGGGCATAGGCACAGATCTGGGTATGGTCAAAGGCCAGCAGTGGCAGGGACTGGATCGGATGCCATGACAGGGATCCCTTGGGTTCTGTGGGGTCAAGTTCTGAGAGGGAGTTGTGTCCATTCTTGGCATCTACAGGGGGCATTGTGGCCAAAAGCTGGGTGTCCTGAAACCGGACAAAGGCCACATAGCTGACCGATAGGTAGCGGATGCCAAAGCTATCACTCTCTTCTCGGGGATCCCGGTGAGGGCCACCAAAGGTATAGAGCTGTTCTAGATAGAGTTGCATAGCTCGGATCTGGGTTTGTAAGATCCGATGGGCGGCATTTTCAAGACTTTCGGCAGGTCTGACTAGAGTACCGGGCAAAGCCCATTGGCCCCGAAAGGGCTCCTCTTGGCGGCGCACCAGCAGGACCAGCAAACGATTTTGAAGGCTGTCGACTGAAAAGATCACCGTATCGACTCCTACTCTAAACTCGGCGGGAGGGGGGATCTGGGTAGGGGCATTATCTAAGTGAGACGAGGGGAAGGGAGTCATACTCACCGAGTAATTCCCGACAGCAGGGGTGAAACTGGCTTAATCTTGTCATATCTTCGGGATCCTGGGGCATCTAGAGCCAATTCAAGCGGGATCCCTGGGTCTCTTTAGACTCTTCATCCCCTTGGGGCGTTCCATTTTTACCCTTCCCACAGAGGTTCAGCGCATGGAGTCTTTTTTCCTTTAGTTTGCCAAAGAAACAGGGGTGACAGATACAGATCTAGAATTATTTTGGGATACCCCGATATTGATGTGGGCTCTCGGCTTCATTGCCAGTTGGGGTAGATGTCATCACGTGTGCTTAGATTTTCAGCCATGACAAGAAACTATGCAATGCGTCGGCCCACAGACTACTTGAACGGCACCAAATCCGTCGCTAAGATGTGAATAACTATGATTTCTCAGACCTCTTTGTGTGACCAGGCTTATTACTTGTGGTCAGATAAAATGACAGCTTTGCTCCAGTCTCAACAGTGGGATCAGTTGGGTATTGACAATATTACCATTGACAATATTACCATTGATAATATTACTGAGGGAATTGAAAGTTTGGGTAAACTCTAATTGGCATTCTATTAAGATCAACCTGCTTGTTGTCGTCATGCACCTCTCAAAATAGCATTATCAGGCAGAAAACCCTACTAAAACTGGAGTGCAATGATTTGTGAATATCGGCAAAAAATTCAAGACTTGCTACAAGGCAGGCCCATTTCAAAGCCATTTCTAGAAGACATCCTAGAGATAATCTACCGATTATGTTGTGATTAAGCTGCTGACGAAACAGGATTAAGTCACTTAATATTTACCTACTCTATTACTTAGATCTTGAATGGAGATTTTCTGCTGGGTGAATAATGATTTGGATTGTCGCGATCGCCCCGAAGGGCGATCGAAGAAACAAGTATTTTTCCCTCTTATCGACCTCCTGAGAAGGCAACTACCCTGAGGGATCCCTGGTTCTTAACAAAGTCCCCGCCTTTTCTCCTTAGCGGGCCAACTCCTTCTCAATCGCCGCCACCAATTCGGGGGCACTGGGGCTGACGCTGCTGCGATAGCGTCCCACAATCTGACCATCTTTGCTGATCAAAAACTTCTCAAAATTCCAAGCCACCTCTCCAGTTGGATCCGCCTGAGTGGTCAGAGCTGCATAGAGGGGATGTTGCTCGGATCCCTTAGCATGAACCTTGTCAAACAAAGGAAACTCGACCCCAAAACGGCTGGAGCAAAAGGTCTTGATCTCCTCGTTGCTGCCGGGTTCTTGACTACCAAAGTCATTGCAAGGAAATCCCATCACTTTGAGACCCTGGGATCCATAGGTGTGATGGAGGCTCTCCAATCCTTCATATTGAGGGGTATAGCCGCAGTAGGAAGCCACATTGACAATCAGCAAAACATGCCCACTGTAGTCTCCTAAAGTTTGCTCTTGACCATCAATGGTTTTGATGGCGATGGGGCTGAGGGATGATGACATGGGGTTCAAGTCCTTGGATAAAAGGATGCTCTCTCTATTGTTGCGTATTATTACCGCTGGGTCAGAGGTGAGACTCACCATTCATCCAGTCAGACTATCGCCCGATCGTTATGCCAAGACAAGCGCCCACTCCAGTATGAAAAAACAGCTGGGGGATAGATTATCTCCCAGCTGTACTGCTGTTATTAAAATCCCTGCTCAATCCCCTCAGGGTTGAGAATGAGCGGTCACAATGGGCTCAGCCCCGAACCGCAACCCATGAACCAGGGCTTAATATTTCGGGATTGCCAGGGCTTAATATTTCGGGATTGAAGGATCGTAGGCATCGCCCCAGGCCAGGATGCCCCCCTGAAGATTGAGGCCTTTGATGCCCGACTCCTGGAGGATCCCCAAGGCTTTAGCCGATCGCGCACCGCTCTTGCAGTGGACAATCAACTCTGAGCCGTTGACCAACTGGCGCACTTTAGCCACACCGGATCCCTGCTCAATGTCAGGTAGCGGTACCAAGATGGCACCCGGAATCGTGGCGATGTCCCACTCGTTGGGGTTACGCACGTCGATCAGGACGAAATCCTTGCCAGCATCCATGCGGGACTTGAGGTCGGCGGGGGTAATCTCCACCACTTCCGACTGGGCCGCTTCCTCGGCTTGTGCCTGAGGGATCCCACAGAATTGGTCGTAATCGATCAGCTCGGTGATCGGTGGGGTGGCGGGATTGCGGCGCAGCTTCAGCTCCCGGAAGCCCATCTTGAGAGCATCGTAGAGCAGCAGACGACCGCTCAAGGTGGTGCCCACGCCGGTCAAGATCTTCACAGTTTCGGTGGCCTGAATCACCCCGATGATACCAGGCAGGATCCCTAGCACACCCCCTTCGGCACAGGAGGGCACCAGACCCGGTGGGGGCGGCTCAGGATAGAGATCTCGGTAGTTGGGGCCATCTTCATAATTGAAGACAGTCGCCTGTCCCTCAAACCGGAAGATGGAGCCATACACATTGGGCTTGCCCAGCATGACGCAGGCATCATTGACCAGATAGCGGGTGGGGAAGTTGTCGGTGCCATCCACGATCACGTCATAGTCTTTGAACAGCTCCAAAGCATTCTCAGAGCTGAGGGCGACGTTGTAGACATCCACCTGGCAGAAGGGGTTGATCTCTAGGATCCGTTGCTTGGCCGACTCCACCTTGGGCATACCAACAGTGCTGGTACTGTGGATCACCTGCCGTTGCAGATTGGAGGTATCCACCACATCAAAGTCGACGATGCCCAAGCGACCCACCCCAGCCGCTGCCAAGTAGAGCAACAGAGGGGATCCCAGGCCACCCGTGCCGATGCAGAGGACGCTGCCTGCCTTGAGGCGCTTCTGTCCTTCTAGGCCAATCTCCGGCAGGATCAGATGGCGGGAAAACCGCTCCATCTCATCGCGAGAGAGCTGCACATTACTGATATCGAGATTAAGCATTATCGGGATCCTCCGGCGATGGATGGCACGATGCTGAGGGTGGCAGAACCATTGATGGGGGTGGCATTGCCCTGTTCTAGGTGGCGAATATCTTCGTCTCCAAGATAGACATTGACGAAATTGCGCAATTGGCCCGATTCGCTATAGAGATGGCGCTTGAGTTCGGCATACTGTCCGACCAGTTTGTCCATCACGTCGCCAACAGTGCTGCCCTCAATCTCGACACTCTCTTGATTGTCGGTGTAGGCCCGCAGCGGAGCCGGAATTAGAACGGTGGTAGGCATAGAAAAGGATCCAAGGATGAAAAGAAAAGAAAAGAAGTTGCAATGAGCGCCAGCCTGAGGCTCCCTCAATAGAAAGGATCCCCGATTAGACCAGGGCTAACGTCTCAACCGAGAGGGCTGGGTCAACGACGACAATGGGCTCAACCACAGGCTGGTCTTGCTCATCTAAGATCCAGCTTTTGATATCTCCAGCTTCGCCTTGATGGACGCTGACGATGACGCAGGAGAAGCCCCAGGGAAAGGCATTGTTGCGGTCAAATTCGGAGGGAATAGCTGGGTGATTGGGGTGAGAATGGTAAGTGCCCAGGATCCCGAGCTTCTGCTGATGGGCATAGTCATGGGCTTTTTTGAAATCCAGGGGGTCAATCAAAAAGCGACGATTGCTGGACTCTCCATCCGCCAAGGGATTTTCCCCTTGATCCCAGGTATTGGTCACCTGCCACAGCTCATGGACAATCTTGCTGTCTCCCTGCAACTGGCCGATGAGGATGCCACAACACTCAGCGGGGAAGGCTTGCTCCCCGTGTTGGCCAATGGCAATCAGATGGTCGACCCGAAATTGGATGCTCATGAAAAGCTCACTATCCCGATGGATTTACCGTAATATCCATTCTGACACAATTATTCTCATCCTCAAAGGATCCCACGGGATCCCTGTGGATTTCTCCCATCTATCACCCAGGATAAAGGGGTCTGTGACCCTAACCCGAGCAGAAGTGATTGCTCTGGCGGTCTCACTTTTGGCAACGGGTTCCCTTGCGAGTGAGAGGGCGAATCACGGCGATTACTCACCCATAGCCTAAGTACCCATCAACCTGATATTCAATCCATCCTTGCCTCGACCTGTTTGGAGACCCCTGTTGAGGCTATTTAACAATTCTTATCCTTGAACTCTTGACTATTATTGTTTTTTTTGAATACAGTAAGTGCGTTCAAAGTTTTTTTAAATTTTCTGTTCGTACTGTGCTCCTCTATACGAACACAGCTAAACTTTGCTCCGGGTGCAACCTATAGAGAGTAGCGAGTGCCTTTGCTCTTATTGGTGTTGTTTGATGCTGTGCGTTGAAGCTTCCGTCGGTCTGCGAAGGCTAGTTTTGGTGGATTTGTAGGGATGCCTGGGTTTTTATCTGCAAAGGATTGAAGAATGCTGGAGCAACTAGGACGAAGGATGTTATGGCTGATGCGGCTGCTCCCCTGACTAGTTGCCCTTCTGGCTTTATCAGGTCTGTTACTTCTGAAAAGTTGTGGCAGCTCTGGTGATTCCAG
>JBHJNR010000045.1:0-30873 GCA_050330615.1 Cyanophyceae cyanobacterium | reverse complement strand
TTAGAGCATCATCATCCATTGAGACATGAACATCAATGGTGCCCTCTATATTCGCATCTTCATAGCCATACATGATGATGTTAGTGGCAATTTCATCGACAGCGAGTCGAAGATTGTAAGCAGCTTTCTTAGAGAGTTGAGCCTCTGCACTTGCGGCTTTGATGAGTTCGGCAATCAAAGAAAGGGAGTCTAAAACTCCGGGAACAGTTATAGCCTGCATAAATCCCTGTTGTGGGCTGTTGGGTAGTGCAAAATCTCAGTAGGATACTGAAGATAGTTCCCACAGGATAAGAAGAACTGCATCTAGACAAGGGAGATAAGATCACAGTCAATATAACTATCTACTGAACAAATGATGCCCTCTGAGTTTTGTCTAGATCCAATCCTTATTTAGATCTAAGCCTAGATCTGGGTGGTTGTGCCCTCAGGGTTATTCCTCAAAAGTATCTTGCAAGATGACACTTCTGTTAAAGCCCGTTTTCATCAGTGTATCGACCACGCCTTCCTGGGCTCCCACCACATAAATATCTACATCAGCTCCCATCTTTTGACGGGCAAAGATCAAAACCCTTAACCCCGCACTGGCCATAAATTCGAGGTCTTGCATCATCAGCACCAGCTTCTTAGGATGTCCTGCTGCTGCCTCTTCAACCTTGGCCTTAAATTGTCCGGCCGCACTGGCGTCCAGTTCTCCAGATAGGAATACTTTGGCGATTGAATCAACGAGGTCTAATGTGCAGTTGAAAGCCATAGATAGTCTCCAAATCAAAGGTAAACAAACTTATCAATTCTTCGGTCAAGTCGCTAGGTATTTCAACGAGGGATCCCTATCCTTAACGGCCCACCAAAATACCAGTGGAGCGACCGCCCAAGAGGAACTCCCCTTGGTCACCCAGCTCATGCTCTTGGCCCACATCATAGATGTCATTGGGGCTAGGCACGCTGGTGTTGGCGGCCACATACCAACGCTTGCCTTCTGGCAGACCAGGAGGATGAAAGGGCAGAGCATCCCAATACATATTGATGGCCACATAGATGTAGTCATCGGTAGCGGTTCCCCCTTTGGCATGGTTGCCATCCAACATAAAGGCCAGCACCAAGCTTTCATCTGACCAATCAGCATTCCAAGACCAGACCCCATGCCACGAGATATCGGGATAACCGCTGCCCATGTAGTCCATGTTGCGGAAATGATCCCGATTGCGGAGGGCGGGATGAGCCTTGCGGAAGGCGATGATCTTGCTGAAATAGCGCAGCAGATCGGGGTTTTGTTCCTGTTGCGACCAGTTGAGCCAATTCAGTTCACTATCGTGGCAATAGGTGTTGTTATTGCCGTTTTGGGAGTTACCCAACTCATCCCCCATCAGGATCATGGGCACCCCTTGGCTGACCATCAAAAAGGTGACGGCATTCTTGATCTGCTGCCGCCGGAGGGCATTGATCCAAAAATTGTCTGTGGGCCCTTCCCAGCCACAGTTCCAGCTGTGGTTGTCGTTGCCGCCATCGTTGTTATTTTCACCATTGGCTTCATTGTGTTTCCCGTCATAGGAAACCAAATCCATCATGGTGAAGCCATCATGGCAGGTGATGAAGTTAATGCTCGCGGTGGTGCCCCGGCCATGATAGATGCCAGGGGATCCCTGCAAACATTGAGCCATCTCTCCCAAGTGCCCTGGTTCCCCCTTGAGGAAACGGCGGGAGGTATCCCGGTACTTGCCATTCCACTCGGCCCAGCGACCGTAGGCCGGAAAGGATCCCACCTGATAGAGACCGCCCGCATCCCAGGCTTCAGCAATCAGTTTGCACTTGCCCAAAATGGGATCAAAGGCCAGGGTCTCCAACAAGGGGGGATTGGGTAACGGCGCACCCCAGGGATCCCGGCTCAGGATCGAGGCCAGATCAAACCGGAACCCGTCGATGTGATATTCAGCCGCCCAGTAGCGCAAGCAGTCCAACACCATGTTGCGAACGATGGGGTTGTTGCAGTTGAGGGTATTGCCGGTGCCGCTGAAGTTGTAGTAGTACCCCTCGGGGGTCAGCATGTAATAGGTTTTGTTGTCCAGGCCGCGATAGGAGATGGTTGGCCCCCGCTCGTTGCCTTCGGCGGTGTGGTTGAACACCACATCCAAAAACACTTCGATGCCGTTTTGGTGCAGCTCCTTGATCAAGGTTTTGAGCTCATCCACCTGCATCCCAAACTTGCCCGTGGCAGCATAGCCTGCTTTGGGGGCAAAGAAGCCAACGGTACTGTAGCCCCAATAGTTATAGAGCATCTTGCCTTCCTCATACGGATGAGGCCGACTGTGCTCAAACTCGTCAAATTCGTAGATCGGCATCAACTCGATGCAGTTCACCCCCAGAGCTTTGAGATAGGGGATCTTTTCCCGGATGGCCGCATAGGTGCCGGGATGCTTGACCCCTGACGAGGGATCCTTGGTAAATCCCCGCACATGCATCTCATAGACCACCAGATCCTCCATTGGGATCTCGAGGGGGCGATCCCCTTCCCAGTCAAAGTCATCAAAGGCTAACCGGGCCCGATGCTGGTAAGCGGCATTCCAGTCCGGGGGCTTGCCCCAAATATCTCTGCCCCCAATCACACGGGCATAGGGATCCATCAGAATCTTGCTACTATCAAACCGATCGCCCGCCTCTGGATTAAAGGGGCCATCCATGCGATAGCCATATTCAATGGTTTCCACATCTAGGTCAAACACCATCATGGTGTAGACATCCCCAATACGGAACTCCTCCGGAAAGGGAATCTCCACAAAGGGTTCAGGCTCCCCTTTGTCAAATAGCACCAAGGTGCAGGAGTGGGCGCTGCGAGAAAAGATTGAGAAGTTAACCCCACCTGGCACAAGGGTGGCCCCAAACGGAAACGCTCGCCCCGGCCGAAGTTTGTATCCTGCCACCTCATGGGTGGGGTAGAAATCAATCCGCTGTTGCATAGGATCCGGTCTCCGATAGAGGGTACCCCCAAGGTGGGGTTGGATAGCGTGAGGCAGGGCTCAACATCATGCAAGATGGCCGACTGAGGCTAGACACATAGGTTCAGCACAAGAGATCGTCTCTCTGCTTGAGATAGCGCCCCCCTTGATTAGGTCGATAGAGCGGCAATGCCATCAGCCAATGTTTCACTGGTCAGGAAAAACTTGAGAAAACCCGTAATGGACATGGTGTCCTTGAGTTCTTCTGATAAGCCCACAAGGGCAATCTGCCCATTGTTGCCGGCCATCTGTCGATAGAGCAACAGCAGTACCCGCAGGCCTGCGCTGGACATGTAGCTCACTTGGCTCAAGTCCAAGATTAGTTTTCCCCCACCTTGGGTAAGGGGAACAAGGCTTTCTTGAGCTGAGGGGGCTGTTTTTCCATCAATCTCGCCCACAACTAGAGCGATGGTGATGTCGTTATTGGTCTGGATGGTGATATCCATCGCATTGGTCTCCACACGGGGTGAGCAATTTTGGCCGAGTTAGCTGAGGGACAAGTCACGCTAAGTCTGGACTAGACGGGTTCTACAGGCACCAAACGCACCTTGACTCGAATAGATTCACTAGACTCCGGCAACTTCACTGTCAGGGCAGCCGGATCAAAATTGTCATAGGGCTCGCCATCAATGGTGACGGACTCCAGCTTGACGCTGCCCGGTGGCAAGATGTCTGGGGCCACTCGCAAGATATTGCGGCCAAAGCTGTGGTTGGGCTTGGGCTTAAAGTGCAGATCCAACGGTTGCTTGTGCACCAGCAGGTTGGAATAGGTGGCTGCCAAGAAACACAGTTCGGTGGAATGGTAGCCGCTCATGGAGTGACTGCCTTTGAACCGCTCAGTTCCCATCAAATAAGGGATCCCGTTGGCCAAGACATTGAAGTAAACGGCACCGTCGTCATGATCAAGGAAGAAGGCATTGTAGAAGGAGGTGGATTCCCGAGCGAGCTTGAGGTACTCATCATCTTTGAGCACACCCTTCAGGATCAAGTAGGCCAGGATCCCTTGTTCCTGCTGCCACCAAGCCTTGCGGTCGTGGAAGCCAAAACGATGCCATTCCTCACCCTCTTTCACCATCCGTTCCATCACGTCATACCAGCCGCCCCGCTGCCGATCCATCCCCACTTTGGGCATCTCTTCGGCAATGCGACGGGCCAAGGCTTCATATTGAGGCTTGGGGGTGAGGCCATACATCCGCATCAGGTTCCAGGCGATCTTGAGGTTATGCCCCACCACGCCCCGATTCTGCTGCCACATATGCTGTTGGTCAAAAGACCAGTCCTCGAAGAACTTCTCTTGCACAAAGGGGCTGTGCTCATAGTCTGGGAAGTGGGCTTCGATGGTGTCAAAGGTGTACTCCAGGAAGTCGGCGTAGCGCTTTTCTCCGGTAGCCAGATAGAGATTGATCAAGTAGGCAGGAGCGTGATCCCCAACGGAGTTCCAGTTTTTCTTGCCCTTATTGGCCCCCAAGGAATCAGACCGAGGGTCGAGGGTGATGGGATCCAGGTGGGAGAAATAGCCCCCTGTTGAGCGATCGAGGAAAAAGCGGTCAAACAGTTCGACCGTTAGCTCTGCATCCCGCAAAATGCTGGGTTCGCCAGTGATCCGAAAAGTCTGAATGGGGCCAGCCAAGGCATAAATCTGTTCGTAGGCTGGGATGGCGTCGAAATCATCCCCAAACTCTGAGGCGAAAACCTTAACTTCACGGGATCCCTGCACATCGATGCCGTGATACCAGTAGACCACCCGTTCATCAGGATCATAGAAGCGCATGTGGTCTTGGAGATATTGCGTCCCCTTTTCAGCAGCGTCTAAGAACCGATCTTCACCGGTCAGCATATAGGCAGAGGCAAAACCATATACCAAGCGAGAGATAGTATCGGTTTCTTGCCGGTAATTATCAGTGGCTTTTTCGCCTTTTAGGGTAATGCTGGTGCGATAGTTATCATAGTTAACGGGTTTGCCTTCAAACTGAGCGGCTAGATAGAAATCAGCAATAGACTTGATTTGATGAACCCACCAATCTTGCCGCTCAAACACAAAGCTGTCTTCTTTTTTGGTGGGGAAGACAAGGTATTGAGCCTCAAAAGTATTGCCGCCATTCTCGGGGAAATAGATCCCATAGACGTATAAATATCGTCCTGGGACGGCCAAAGCCTTCATCTGATCTGGGTTCGTCCATTGACGAGCCTCCTCCAAATTATTGGCTACCCATCCATAGGTATTGGCAGCAAATTTAACGGTATATTCGCGATCGTCGGTAGTTTTGAGAGTAAATATTCCCTGAGTTGGATCAGCGGTGACAACATAGCCCGCAATCAAATCAGAAAAAGTGAAATCAATTGGGTTCATACTGGAATCCTCAAGAGTTAGAAGTCGATCAAATGGAATAGAACGGCCTAGACATCGAGCGGAGGACATCTTGACATAATGATATAAATTCCACGATTAAGAGCTGAGAGTATCGATCAACTTTCGAGCAAATAGATGAGCGTGGCCTCCGGTTCGACCCGTGATTAGATCTCCATCTACAACCACATCTTCATTTTGATAAAGGGCACCCATATTAATCACATCACCATGGAGGTTATTGTGGCAGGTCACAGGTCTTCCTCTGATCAACTCAGGAGCTGGCGCTAGCAACCACATGCCATGACAAATAATCCCTTTCAGGATGTTGGGATCCGCAAAGGCTCTTTTGAGAAAAGCGGTTGCTGGAGGCAGCTGATTGACATCTTCTGTATAGCGCAGGCGATCAGAAACCATTGCTGAGGGCACAATGATAGCGCTGAAGGTCTTTAACGCCTCCTCATCAATATCCTCAAAACTCTCATGGCACGTAAAAGGGACATGATATTCATTTCCTTTAAAGGTCAAGGAAGATTGCCCCCATAGTCGAGTCAGGAAATGAAGATCGGCTCCTTCCTCCGCAAAGCGATAGTTGTAATACCAGATCTCATGCTCATAAAAGCCACTTTCGATCAGAATGCCAATCTTTTTGCCGCTGAGTTTCATCCCATCTCTCTCTAGGTAGGTTTAGATGCTCAATGTTGTCGTTCAATGTTTGCTCATGACCAACTCTATTGTTATGGTTCCCAAGAATTAGGAGAAGAGAGTGTCGAGATCACCCTGACTTCACTCCAATCTTGTGTGACTGGATCGTGCCCTCCAAGACAAGATCAATGAGAAAAGGGCCAGCATGTGCAAGCGCTGACTGAATAGCTGAGGTGATTTGATCTGGCTTTTCCACGCGGACTGCCTCTACCCCCATTCCCCGTGCCAATTCATCAAAGCGAATGGCAGGGTAGGACAGATCAAAGCTAAGGGGTAAGTCTCGTTCAGGCAGGCCTAATTCCGACCAGTACTGCCTTATATTATACTGTAATATGCGGTAGGAGCGATTGTTACAAATCACAAACTTAGCTGCCACATGGTGTCGTGCGGCAGTCCATAAAGACTGAATGGTATACATGGCGCCCCCATCTCCCGTCAAAGCAATCACGGTCTTGTCGGGATGTGCTAACTTTGCTCCGATAGCACCTGGAATTCCTACCCCTAAGGATCCCCCTCGTGTCACGAAATAATGCTCAGGTTTTGTCACAGGGTAATAACGAACTAAAGCCGGGGAATTGGTCAGCGCCTCATCAAAAATAATCGCATCATCCGGCAGTTGAGCCGCCAGTTCTTCTGCAAAACGAGACATCTGTAATGGAACATCATCTCGCCGCTCTTGATCTGCGTGCCGTTCGGCCTGGAGTCGGCTGAATTTCGCTTGGCTAATCTGCTCCGTCCGCTGTTCAGCCGCTGCCTTTTGCTTGGGCGATAAGACCATCTCTAGAGATTGGGCCAGCTGGGATAGCGTTGTCTTAGGATCCGTGACCATACCCAGATCCACCGGATGGTTTTTGGCGATCTCATAGGCATTCAAATCGATGTGAACCACCTTGGAGCCCGTTGCAAACACCGAGCTTAGCTCCGGGAAGACCTCAGGCACGATGTAAGTTCCACAGACTAAGTTGACATCCCCTTTGCCTAAAATCGGCAAACTTTGGGATCCAAACATATGGCCAGTAGTCCCTTGATAAAGGGGATGAGTATGGCTCATATTCAATTCACCATTGTCAGCTTCCCAAACCTCAGCCCCCACTAGCTCCGCCACCTGAGCTAGCTCAGGTTGAGCCTGAGAGTAGGCGATGCCATCACCAATAAAGATCATGGGTTTTTGGGCATGGGCTAGCCACTCTGCTACCTGCTGGAGCTGCTCTGGCGGAGGGGCAGAACGGGTGGAAGGGATCGAGGTGGGGATCACCTGCTCCTGCACCGGCTGATCCAAAATGTCTTGAGGTAAACAGAGATAGACGGGCCCCATCGGAGGAGTGGCGGCAATCTTGATTGCGCGGCGTAACATCCGCAATAATGAGCTGGCATCAACAACAATAGCGGCCCATTTTGTCACCGGTTCTGCCATCGCCACCAGATCCCCAGCCATCTGAGCATCCATCGCCACATACTTGACGCCAGCATCTCCCCCCAACACCACCAAGGGAGAATGACCTCGTTTGGCCTGATATAAAGCCCCAATGGAGTTCCCCAAACCAGGCGTGCTATGGATCTGAACAATGGCTGGTTTTTTAGTTGCCCGTGCGTAGCCATCCGCAGCCATGACAGCAACGGTTTCCTGCAAGGTCAGAATATAGTTCAGGTCAGGATAATCCTGAAGAGCATCGAGAAAACCTTGTTCAACAGTGCCAGGGTTACCAAAGATGTATTGGAAGCCGTCCGCGACTAGCTGTTCCAGTATTGCAAATCGTCCGGTTTTTCCTGACATACTCTACTCCTGCTGTCGTTGTCGATCGATCACGGTTGACTAGGGATCTCGATAGGACTTAGAAAATCATGATGACGATAGTGTTAAAAATACATATTTCGATAGAGGCTTAGAGCGTGGTGAACTACCAGCCATAACGTCTCAATCCCTTCTCCAGAACCTCAACCATCAACTCTCCAACCAAGGTGGAGTCTTGAGTGGATCGTCCTGTCAGAAATGGATAATCAAGGATTGTAGATAAGTAGTGGCCAACACCACCATGAAACTGCCCCTCAGGCCCCACAGCATCTCTCAAGATGTATTCCAATGGATAAAAAGGCGGCCCAAAATTAGCCGATGTATTCATGGGTTGATCATTGTAGTCATACATTTGGGCAAACCCAGTGCCATCTTTATAGTCATATTCGCGGGCATGTCCGGTGATATGCCTACCCCAGATAATACTTTTTCGTTCTGTCCAATCTCGCGCAAAAGCTAGAGCTGTGACGCAGTAGCACTCCGCTGCGATCAACTTGCCTTGAGCCAAGAAGCCCAGAATGATCTCGTGCAGCCTCTCGTTATTGACCATATCCACCATAGGGCCGCTACCCCCAGGCAGCAGCAGAGCATCATACTGCTCTAAATCTTTCCAGCGCTCATCCCTCTCTTTAAAGTACGCCAGTAAATCATGCCCAAAATGGGGGGCATTAAAGTAGGGCATGGCGGGAAACCATGAACTTAGATCAATCGGATTGTCCAGCAGATCCGACTCATCGACTTCACGAGTACGGTTGGCAAAATGGAGGCTGGTAACACAGACCCCCAACGGGGGATCCTGATAGGTCACGTCCATACTGGGTGGCAGTACCGGAGGCTTGCGACCATGGGCTGTCATGAAATCACAGGTATATCCAGCCTCAACCAGTACATCATAGGGAGCAATAAACTCTTCTCCCCAATAACCCCACTCAGAAAGCATGACTAGAATTTTCTTAGCCGCCATAAAATGATTACTAGCCTAAAGCGAAACAATCTGTAATCAACCCAGAAAGAACTGAATAGGGAAGGGAATTAGAAGATCAAAGTCACTGCCGGAGATAGATTAAGTAGTAGATTAGGCTTTTACCTCATCCACATGACTTTATTATTTCCATAAGACTTGTCTTAACCTTGAGTATGCCCTGCAATCTACTGAATAGAACTAAGCACAAAAACTTTTGAGCCAGAACAATATATTACCCAGATCGATAGTAGCAGATTATCCTTGGTCTACTGAGATGAAACCTGAATCAAATCTTGAGATTGGGCGGGTCTTACAGATGATCAGAGTAGATGACTCCTTGGGATCCCAATCAGATCTGACTCAAACAGAAGGGATCCTTACAGAGCTTCCTGCATCAGATATTGGGATCCGTTTCCTTGATACTTATTTCATTTAATAAACCTAGGATGAAGTGTGTTGCTGAAGACATGCGCGCAACCCACCGCCCCATCTGGTGCTCAAGCCGGAGAGAAACCTCTTGATCAAGAACTAAGAATCAAAGGGATCCCTGTATGGATTCCAGAGCTCATCTTTCAGATGACTGATGAGATTGCTGAGTGATAAAGTTGCTGATGTCCTGCTCTGTCACGGCACCCACAGTATTTTTGACTAGAAAGTCTAGATAATAATGCCCCCACATTGTCTCCCATAAATTAAAGTTAAAGTCAAATGGTTCTTCTAGCTTGTTGGCAAGATGAATTTCAATGCCCCACATGCTTTGATCAAACTCTATCTCTGTAAAATTGTAGCCTTTATCATTGGCATATAAAAGAACAGATTCTTTGTTCTGCTCACGGAGACAGCTGACACTATCTGGCTGTTGACCCAAGTCTCGCATGAAACGAAAAACCTCACTCAGAGCCATCGTTTTCTCTCCTTTTATGGGTGGGATAATTGGTGATAAAAAGTCTTTAGTGGGTTAGTTGATCCAACTCATCCTGGCTAAACGTGCGATACAGATCATCGACAATATAGTGCAACCGACGTTTGCCCCACATCTTGCGCCAGAGGCTGCTAAAAGCGTTAATATCTTCTCCATCTCGCTGCATGATGACTTGAACTTCCATCGAGCCAATCACCCCAGACAACTCTTCTCGGGTAAATCCATAGCCAGCACTACGAGCATGTAGTAATAGTTCTGGCAGTGACAACGAGGAGTAATGGTCTAGAACAGATGGATCCTCTGCACAGGCATGGAGCAATGCCAGGACGCTTGGTTTTGACATTCGATGCAACCTCTTTTCGGGACGCTCAGAAATTTCGGGCCTTGTTGATCCATTAATCAAATAAAAGTCTGCAAGGGTCAACTCCTGACAACAGGTTGGTTCGATAGCAGATGTAGTCAGAATCATTGGCTTAACTAGCGTTAAGGATCCAGAACTGGGCGCAGGACATTCTTCCTCCTATGGATCCTTATCTTCTCACTGGTTGCAACTAACGCGGGATCCCAAACATCTCGGTGATCAGGGCTTGATAGCGCTCTGTAATCTGGAGACGACGGAGCTTGAGGGTTTGGGTCATCAGGCCATTGTCGATGCTGAAGGCTTCTGGGACAAAGCGAAAGTCTCCCACCTGATCATCCGCCCGATAGCCCGGACGTTGGCGAATCCGCTGCCGCAGCTCGGTTTTGATCAAGTCTCGCACTTGAGGGGTAGCCCCTAGATCGGCCTCAGAGGAGACAGGGATCCCTTGCTCTTTCGCCCAGCTTTGGATCGCCTCCAGATTGGGATAGATCAAGGCTCCCAGCTGCTTTTGGTCTTGACCCACAATCACAATCTGCTGGATATAGGGACTTTGGGCACAGACATCTTCCAGCGGTTGTGGCTCGATATTCTCGCCATTCAACAGGACAATGGTATCCTTGGCTCGACCCGTAATCACCAGCTGACCATCGGGCGTTAGCCAACCCAGATCCCCAGTGTTGAACCACCCCTCTGGAGAGAGCACCTTAGCGGTAGCTTCGGGATTGTTGTAGTACCCCTGCATAACCTGGGGGCCACGTCCCATGATCAGACCTCGCTGCCCTTGGGGTAGGTCGGCCCCGGTCTCGAGATCCACCACCTTGAGTTCGGTCTGGGGCAGTGGTGGGCCAACGGTGCCGCGCACATTCAAGGTGGGTCGTCGAGCCGCCAGGATGGGAGACGTTTCCGTCAAGCCGTAGCCGTTCAGGATCGAAATACCGACGATCTCGTAAAACATATCGAGATAAGTGGGCAGGGATCCCCCACCACTGATGGCATGTTGAAAGTCGGATCCAATCGCTTGCCGGACTTTGGCATAGACCAATTTGTCAGCCAACAGATGCAAGGGGGTGAGCAGGAGCTGCTGCAACCGGGATCCCCAGAGCTGCAGGGGGGTGGCATCCAGGTGAGTAATCGAGTGGCCGCGAGCGATTCGACGGGCTAGAACATACTTTTCGCTGGTGCTCAAGAAGAAGCGGATCAACTTTTGCATCAGGGGGCTTTTGTCTTGAAACTGCTTGTTGATCCCCTCATATAAACTCTCCCAAATGCGAGGCACAGCAATTAAGAAGTGGGGTGGATAGGTTTTTAGATCCTTCTTCATTTGCCGGGGATCCGTGTAGACCAACGTGCAACCCCGGCTCAGTAAAAAGTATTCGCAGGAGCGCTCATAGGAATGCCAGGTGGGCAACAGGGTCAGGACTCGATCTCCAGGCTTGGGCTGAACCACCACCTCGGCGGCTTCCACCTGGTGCATGAGATTGCCATGACTGAGCATCACCCCTTTAGGATTACCGCTGGTGCCTGAGGTGTGAATGATGGTGGCCAAATCAGAACGCTTCAGGACAGGGGCTTTGAATCCATGGTCTCGTCCGCGCTGCAATAGCTGCTCAAAGGCCCAATAGTTGATGCCGTTAGGGGGTGTTTCGTCACTCAACAAGATCAACTTCTCAATACCCAATTCACTGACAGCGGCTTGCACCCGTTGCAAAGTTTTGAGGTTTTCGGCAATCAACGCGGTACAGCCGGTATGGCGCAAAATGTAGGCCAATTCTTGTGGATCCGCCACCGCACTGCGAGGGACATTCACCGCCCCCATAAACAGGGATCCCAAGTCAGCCATCAGCCAGCGGGGACAATTGTCGGCAAAGATAGCCACCCGATCCCCCGGTTGGACGCCCAAACTTTGTAGGCCTCCCGCAAAAGCTCTGATCCGCTCAAATAGATCGTGATAACTCAGCTCTAGGGGGGGCTGGCTATGGGGATCCCGCTGAGCGGTGACGTGGGGATGGCGTTCTGCCAGGACTTGCCAAATGGATAGCAAGGTGATTTCACGATCCTGAGTAGGGGCAAGCAGTGAGGTCATGGTGTCAGATCCCATCGTGTTCGTTCCCCTTAGTGTAGTAACCGGCACCACCGAAAAGGGATCCCCGTGTTCAGTTTCTTAACTGTCCCTCCTGCGGAATGGTTCCTGATCTGGCTAGAACGGGATCCGCGCCACCACCCGAGCTGGAATTGACAGCGGTACAGGGTGTCCCAGCACAATGCATGTTTCCGTCGGGGCCAACGACCAAGTGGGATGTTGTGGCAGGGGTTCGGCTTGGGGATCCCCCACAAAGTTGAGGCGGGCCAAGTGATGCCAGATTCGATCCAAATGTTGGAGACCACTGCCGTAGGGGGTACGACCCGTCAGCGTCACCAAGGCAACAGGATGACCGAGTCGGATCAGATGTTGAGCCAGTCCGGCGCAGACTTCAATGGCCTGTTCCAGCCGTTGGCGATGGGCGGCGACATTCTCAGGCTCCGTTCTCCCCAGCGGGATCCACAGATTCTCGAAGCAGATGGCATAGCGTTGAGCCTCTTGGCGTTCTAACTCACGGGTGACCAATTGGTCGCGTTTGGCGGAGGCTTTCCAATGCACCTGCCGCAGATCATCCCCAGGTCGATGCTCTTTGAGAGCAAAAAAATCACCCTCGCTGCCTCGATAGGGACGGGGTTGGGATCCCTGGGGTAACGAAGCCAGTAGGGGCAAAGGCGGCGGCGGGGCAGGCCGAGGGAATACAACTACCTCTTGCTCCAGATCGATGTCTAAGCCTTTGCGAAACAGCTCAAATGGAAAACTGGTGGCCACCTCCACCCCCTCCAAATGCCAGACGCCGCGCCGAGGAAAGGTATAGCGATAAAAAGCACTCGCCTCTTGGCCCGCATCCACCCGCAACAGATAGATGGAGGGATGCTGATCTCTCGGGATCCCTTGGATGCGGTCGCTGATCCGCAAGGAGAAGCTGGGGGCACGCTTTTTAGTATTCTTGACCCGCAACATGACGATCCCTTCCTGTCCGGCAAAAAACCGAGGCGGGATATCGCGGCTCACCGTCACCTTTTGCAACACCTGTTCTGACAGGATGCCGCTGATGATGATCAGGCTCAGCATCATGCCAAACAGCAGATAGAGCGGGTTATTGCCTGTGTTAAAAGCCGCCACACTGACCAAGACAGTCATGCCCGTAAAGAAGCGACCGATCCGGGTAAAGCGAAAGCGGCGGGGAAACCGAAAGCGGGGCTGACGAGGCAACTCTGGATGAACCGCAGGTGTCATGGTGGTCTGTATCAATACTATTTAAATGCTTTTATTCCAATATTCCAAGCCAGTCAATATTACATCTTCTAACCATTGTTTGAAACGTTCAACTAGGTTTTCTTCTTCATCTGCATAGGAAAACTGGAATAGGGAATCTGACAAAGGTTGAATATCACTAATATTACGCTCACCCTCTTCAGACTCTTCTCTATGGTAGGCACATGCGGTACATACCAGCAATCCTCGGTATTCATGTCCTAGAACATGAAATGAAAGCAAAAACATAGTTGATGTCTCTACTTTAATAACCAATCGAATCCAAGTATGGTAGTTACGAAGGTCGGCAAAGTAACTTAACTGTTTAGCTGTTTCCACAACTTGATAACGATGGTAGTGCGCGCGAGGATCTCCAGCAGCTGCAGAAACCGTAAAGACTTGCGCATCATTCACAAAATCCTGGACAGACAGTTTGATTTCATCAGCTACATCTTCGAGACGGCTGGCAGCTTTATCAAATAATACAGAAGCAATTCTTTCCGCTTTTTTGCATTTCTCCTGGATGGATGATGATTGATTCCGCCTCAGTTTTTCTGCTATCGAGGAAATGACAACCTGAGTACGCCGTGTCTCTGATAAGACTTGCTCAGACAATCCAAGGCTTCTTACAAAGGCTTGCTTTTGACTCTTAGAAAAGAGATTGATCAGACCTGATAAATTACCTTGATCAGCTCCTTCCAAAGCCGCTATGTAGATTGCTCGATCATCGCGAGTAAGGATTAGAGGAAACCAACTGGCTTGAATGAATACTAAACTTGCTAAGCAACGAGCAACACGACCATTCCCATCTTGAAATGGATGAATTTGTGTAAATCGATGATGCAACCACGCAGATTCAACTTCAGGAGGAACGTTCTGATCACGATGCTGGTGATGAAGAGAGATTAGTCTATCCATCTCAGATGCAACATGTTCAGGAGGGCAATACTCATGAACAGAGCCATCTGGTCGTAATGGATTATTTGGTTGACGTTTCCAGTCACCTCTGAGTAAAAACACACTAAACATCTTGTTGGTATTTGGATCTAAGGCTTCTGTACTTTCTTGGCTCTGAGTTAAGAGTTGATGCAACTCCTTGATGTAGGAAGTTGATAACAGCCTTTGCCCGCCTACAAAATTAAACAATCCCTCAATTGCAGCCTCTTGATCTTTGATGAGAGAAATTATCTGTTTAACCGGGCGATCTGTAGTTCCATGAGGAATTAGTGCCTCATTAATTCCCTGTTCAATTAGCAATCGAGTAATGCCACGATCTATTGTGTATAAACGCTCGATTATTCCAGTCTCAATTGCTATTTCTCTAAGTAGCTTCTCATTGAAAGCTTGAAATTCACCCGATTGACGCAGTCGTTCTGATTGCTCATTCCAAACAGTTACAAGAGGTGGCAACTCAGAATTTGCCAAATTTTGCCAATCTAGCGGTAAATCTTCTATCGGTTGCCACATTATACTGTTTACTCACGCCAATATTTACAAGCCATTGTAATGATTTACTTGTAAATCACCCACCTACACACCCGTCCATGAGTATTGACAGACACTGTTGGGGCTACGTCACTGCCAATAGCTCAGTAACACAACTCCTCGGTCTCTATCCGAACCTCATCTAGCAATAGTCGCAGCCGCTGGGCTTGGCTGAGATCCAGATGGATCCCCTCGGGAGCCTGTTGTTGCAGCATCTCCACCACATAGCGGGGAGCCAAGAAGGTGCCATCGTTACGGCAGCAGCCTCGATAGGTAATCACCGCCTCCCCCAGATTGCCACCTTGGGGATCCCTCACTTGGATGCAGGCAATGTGGTAGAGCAGGGAACGGGCCTCAAACTGGAGGGTTCGCCCCGACTTAGTAGTGCGCTCTAGCCAGATCGCCTCGGCATCCTGGATCCGCTTGACCCAGCTATCCCAATCCAGGGATCCCTGGCCAGCAGCTAGCCCCACCGCCTGAATGGTTAGGGCATATTCTGCGGCGATCAGAGCTTGGGTACCAGATGGAGCATTGAGAGGGATCTCCTCTACCCGTTCGAGCACGATCTCATCTGGCAATTGGACGCTCAGTTTTCGCTGAATATCCTCTGGGGTCAGGCGGATGACCGTGCCAAATATCTCCACAGCCGTCAGCTCAATATCCAGCACCTCCCCATGGCTGGCATAGCCCATCGGCAAAGCATTGGCGGCAGCGATCTTGGGGGTGGGGTGAAAGCCGCCCGTAAAGGCAATCGGTAAGCCCGCCCGCCGACAGGCTCGATCCCACAGCCGCATCAAGTCCAGATGTCCCAGCCAGCGCAGATCACCCAGCTTGCCATAGACCAGCCGAAACCGTTGGGCGGCAGGGATTGGCTCAGACTTGGGATCCCATTTGGCGGTGCGGCGTTCTGGCAACGGAGCGGGGGGCAAAACGATATTGTGACCAAACTCGGAGCCACAGATGCCACAAGCGGAGCAGCCTTCAAACGAGCAATCCGGCACGGTCATGGCTTCCAGGGCTTTCTGGTAGTCTTTTTTCAGCCACGACTTGAGAATGCCGGTGTCGAGATGATCCCAGGGCAAGGGATCCTCTAAATCAAACGTATGGATGGGCAGTCCGGTGGCATCGCTGGGCTGCTCACCTGTGGCGGCGTAGGCTTTGACCCAGGCGGTATAGGCGGCATCAATGTTTTCCCACCAGCTATCCATGCCTGCTCCCGTTTCCCAGGCGGCTCGAATCATGGCGCTGAGGCGGCGATCTCCTTTGCCCACCAAGTCTTCTAAGATTGAGAACCGCACATCGGTGTAGTTGGCCTTGACGCCACGCAGGGGTCGCAGGTGCTGTTTCAGCAGATTTTGCTTGCGGACGATGTCGTCATAGTCCACCCGGAACCACTGAAATGGGGTATGAGGCTTGGGGGTAAAGTTAGAAATCGTCAGGGTGAATTGCATCCGGTGACGACCCAGCTCAGCACAGGATCGCTTCAGCAGTTCCATCGTGTGGGCAATGCCGATCACATCTCCATCGGTCTCCCCAGGCAGGCCGATCATGAAATAGAGCTTGACCTTTTTCCAGCCTTGGCGGGCGGCGGTGGTGATGCCCCGCACCAGATCGGCATCCGTCAGCCCCTTATTGATGATGTCCCGCAGCCGTTGGGTGCCTGCTTCTGGGGCAAAGGTGAGGCTGGGACGCCGGGATCCCCCCATGATCTCGGCCAGTTGGTCATCAAAGCGATCTACCCGTTGGCTGGGCAATGACAGAGCGATCTGCTGGGATCCCAGTCTTTCTTGTAGTTGTGCCCCGACGGAGGGCAGAGAGAGATAGTCCGAGCAGCTCAGAGAGGAGAGCGAAAACTCGTCATAGCCGGTCTGTTTGATCCCCTCCGCGATGGCATTGACCAGTTGATCGGGATCCACATCACGGGCGGGACGGGTCAGCATCCCCGGCTGACAAAAGCGACAGCCCCGCGTACACCCGCGCCGGACTTCCATCGTGAGGCGATCATGCACCGTTTCCACATAGGGCACCAGGCCGATGGAATACTCAGGCCGAGGCATCGCCACCCGGCGTAGGATTCGCTCGGGCACCCCTTTGACCACTGGCTGAGGGGGCATTCCTTCATAAAACTGGGGCACATAGACCCCTGGCACCTGAGCCAATGCCAGCAATACCTCCCGGCGAGGGCGATCTAGGTTCTCGGCCAAGACTTGCCCGATCTCGGGCAGGATATCCTCTCCATCCCCCAGGGCAAAAAAGTCGAAGAATTCAGCAAAAGGCTCCGGGTTAGAGCTGGCGGTCGGCCCCCCCGCAAAGATCAGCGGGCACTCGGCCAGGGGCATCGCTTGACGCTCTGCCCATGTCAGCGGGATCCCGGCCAGATCCAACATCTCCAAGACATTGGTGCCCCCCAGTTCATAGGCCAAGCTGAAGCCAACGATGTGAAAATCCCGCATGGGACGGCGAGACTCCACCCCAAACAACGGGATCCCTCGGGTTCTGAGTCGGTCGATCAGATCGGATCCGGGCAGATAGACCCGGTCACAGAGTTGGTCGAGCTGGGCATTGAGAATGTTGTAGAGGATGATGTGGCCTAGGTTGGAGGCTCCCACCTCATACATCTCGGGGTAGGACAGGATCCAACGGACAGTGGCAGATTCCCAGGGTTTGCGGGCGGCACCAAATTCTTTGCCTAGGTAGCGGGCCGGTCGCTGGATCTCCATATTCAGCAGGCTATCGAGGTCAACACACCGGGATCCCTCAGGGTCTGTGGGGAGGTGGGCTGGTGTTGTGGTGAGGCTGAGGGGAGAAACAAACGTCATAGTTTTGCGGGAATACACACGTCGGGGGCACCTCTTCAGGCTAACCTCTCCAGCGGGATCCCATAGAACTGTTCCGAGCCGCGTACCAAGACAACAACGCCAAGGATGATTCGATCAAAATCCCCAAGTCAGAGTGAGATGTTAAGGAGTATAGTAGGTCTGGCAGATATTTTGTGTAAGTTTCCTAAGGTTTGTTGACATGCGGATCACTCGACCTTAAAATTCGTGACCTCATGATCTTCAGGATTGCGATTGCGGTAAAAGTAGCCAGCCATTGCAACTGAGATTAATTGAGATCAATCTTATCTAGTAGGCCTGTCTAGGGGGGGGTAGACGCGCTCTGTGCCCAAGGGTTGGACTTGAACATATGCCACGTTTCGGTTGGATCCCCGCCGTGCCACTCTCCGGATCCACACCAAGACTGGCAAAATCGCAACCAGCACAACAGATCTATCAAGATTCAACCCATACGATTGGAAAACTTAGAGTTTTAGTTTCAGCCTGCGGGGTGATGAAACGAACCGGCTCTTGGCTACTAACTTGAGTTTTGTTTGCTTGATCTGTATATCCCTTATCCCATCAACATCCTGAGGAGGATCCTTGAACGTCCAAACGTTGAAACGAGAGTGGTTCTCCAATACCAAACAAGATCTGATGGCGGGGGCGGTGGTCGGCCTCGCCTTGATCCCAGAGGCAATCGCTTTCTCCATCATTGCCGGGGTGGATCCCAAGGTGGGGCTGTATACCTCTTTCATCATTGCAGTGATCACAGCCTTTTTGGGAGGACGACCGGGATCCATTTCTGCGGCCACCGGGGCTATGGCTCTGCTGATGGTGGATCTTGTCAGAGATCACGGCCTGGAGTATCTGCTAGCGGCCACCTTCCTGACCGGGATCTTTCAGCTGCTGTTTGGGGTCTTTAAGCTGGGTCGGCAAATTAAGTATGTGCCTCGGGCGGTGGTGTTGGGCTATATCAATGCCCTGGCCATCTTGATCTTTTTGGCGCAGTTGCCCCAGCTGACCAATGTTCCCCCCACGGTTTATATCCTCACCTTGTTGTCACTGGCCATCATCTATATCCTGCCCCGGTTCACCAAGGCGGTGCCGTCCCCACTGGTTGCCTTGGCGGTCATGACCACGGCGGCGATTACGCTGGGGCTGGAGGTGCCCACTGTCGGCGATATGGGAGAGCTGCCCACCACACCCCCCTTATTTGCCCTGCCTCAAGTGCCTTTGAGTTGGGAAACCCTGCAAATCATCTTGCCTTATTCCTTCACCTTAGCGATTGTGGGCCTGTTGGCCTCCTTCCTCACAGCCTCACTGGTGGATGAGTTGACCGATACCCCCAGCGACAAAAATCAAGAAGCCAAGGGCCAGGGGATCGCCAATATGGTGACAGCCTTCTTTGGCGGCATGGCGGGCTGCGGCATGATTGGCCAATCGGTGATCAACGTTCAATCGGGCGGACGAGGGCGGCTCTCCACCCTAGCGGCTGGGGTATTTTTGCTGGGAGCCATCTTGTTTTTGCAGGACTGGGTTCGTCAAATGCCGATGGCTGCTTTGGTGGCGGTCATGATTATGGTCTCCATCGGTACCTTTCGCTGGTCATCAATCAAAAACATTAACCGGATCCCTCGCACAGAAACTGCGGTCATGATCACAACGATGGTTGTGACTATCTCCACCCGCAACTTTGCCCTCGGAGTCGTAACTGGGATCGTGATGAGCACGATCTTCTTCTCCCGCAAAATTGCCCAGTTGGTGTTGGTGGAAAAGAGCTTGATCAACGAGGGATCCCATCGCATCTATCGTGTCTCTGGCCAGATCTTTTTCTTGTCCAAGGAAGACTTCATGCTGGCCTTTGACTTCACCGAGCTGGTGGAGGAAGTGACCATTGACCTGACTCAGGCTCATCTTTGGGATCAGGGGGCGGTAGAGAGTTTAAACAAGGCAGTACAGACCTTTCGCCGCAATGGGGCAGAGGTGAATGTGATTGGTCTGAACGATGCCAGCGCCACCTTGGTGGATCGGATCGTGCCCAACCAGGAACTTGTTGCAGCCAAAAAATAGACTCTCCAGATGGATAGGGATCCCTCTATGAGCTGAGAGAGTCATTTCTTTGAATTTAACCTTGCAGACTGTTATGTAGTAGCTCATTGTCATCATGAAAACAATTCTTCTCTGTTCAGATGGATCCTCCTTTGCAGACACCATTTATCGCTATGGTGCTTGGTTTTCAAATCAGTTTCAGGCTCAACTTAAGGTGCTTTATGTCACTGATATTCGCAGCCAACAGGTGGTTTCCACTGGCAATTTTAGCGGCAGTATTGGCCTAGGGGCTGCCGAAAGCCTGCTGACTGAGTTGGTCAATCTGGAACACGAAAAAGCAAAGCTTAATAACAAACGAGCCCGGCTCATCCTCAACTATGCGGAAGAAAGATTGAAAGCAGAGGGAGTAGAAACCGTTGAGATGATCAACAAAACGGGCTTCCTAGTGGACTGTTTTCATGAGTTTGAGGAGACAGCCGATCTGGTGGTGCTAGGCAAACGGGGGGAGGCGGCAACCTTTGCCTCCGGACACTTGGGGGCGAATGTCGATCGGATCATCCGCAGTAGCAGCAAGCCCTGTCTGGTCACCCCCCTAACTTTTGTCCCCCTAGAACGTCTGTTGGTGGCCTACGATGGCAGCCCCACCGGTCAGAAGCTGCTCGCCTTTTTGGCTCAAGCCTCCGGTCTGCATGGGTTAGGGATCCATCTGGTGATGGTGGCCAAGTCAGAAGCCGATGCCCGATCTGACCAAAAGAAGCAAGAGCGGGATGCGGCAGTCGAGACCCTGAAGTCAGCCGGATTGGATCCCGTTGTCCACATCATCGTGGGGGATCCCGAACAGGTGATCTCTCAGTATGTGGAGCAGCAGCAGATCAGTCTGCTACTGATGGGAGCCTATGGCCACCGTCGCATTCGCCACCTGGTGATCGGCAGCACTACGGAGCAATTGTTGCGAACTGCTCAGATTCCGGTGTTATTGTTTCGTTAGCCGAATAGTTTTAGTGTCTAAGCTTTTGGGAAATCAAGCCCACAAGATCTGTCCTTAACAAAATCTGTCCTTATTAAATTAAAAAAGTAGGCCCATGATGTTGAATAGAATCAGCTTTGATAATGTCAAAGGCGATGTGCTGGGTGGCCTGACTGCCGCCATCGTGGCACTGCCGCTGGCATTGGCTTTTGGGATTGCCTCGGGAGCAGGAGCCTCGTCAGGCTTGTGGGGGGCAATCTTGATCGGCTTCTTTGCTGCCCTCTTTGGCGGTACCCCCAGCCTGATCTCCGAGCCGACCGGGCCGATGACGGTGATCATTACGGCTGTGGTGGCCGAGACCACTGCGGCCAGCCCCGAAAATGGTCTGGCGTTATCCTTCACCGTTGTGATGTTGGCCGGACTCTTTCAGATTGGCTTTGGTCTATTGAAGCTGGGTCGTTATATTACGATGTTGCCCTACAACGTGATCTCGGGCTTTATGACCGGGATTGGGGTGATTTTAATCTTTATGCAGATTGCTCCCTTTTTAGGACAACCCACCCCGCCTGGGGGCGTTTTGGGGGTGCTGCAAAGTCTGCCGAACTTGCTAGCCAATATCAATATCTGGGAACTGGCCCTGGGATCCCTGACCTTGGCGATTCTGTTTACGTATCCCAGCTCCCTCAAAAAAGTCGTTCCGCCCCAGCTGATTGCCTTGGTGGTGGGAACGCTGGTTTCCATGACGCTGTTGGGGAATGTGGACATCCGCACGATTGCCACTATTGGCGAGATCACACCGGGCTGGCCCGATTTTCAGATGCCGATGTTCACTGCTGGCACCCTGCGACTGGTGTTTGTCAATGCCATGGTGCTGGCGATGGTGGGCTGCATCGATTGCCTGTTGACCTGCTTAGTCTCCGATAGCTTGACCCGCACCGAACATCAGTCCAACAAAGAGTTAGTCGGCCAGGGTATTGCCAACCTGATCACCGGATTATGTGGAGGGTTGGCCGGATCTGGAGCCACCACCGCCACAGTGGTCAATATTCAAGCGGGGGGACGCACAGCCCTGTCGGGGATCAGTCGCGCCTTGGTTTTGTTGATAGTTGTACTGTGGGCTGCGCCTCTGACCTCTGGGATCCCATTGGCGGTTTTGGCGGGCATCGTCCTCAAGGTCGGGATCGATATTCTCGATTGGGGTTTCCTGAAGCGTGTCCATCTGATTTCCTGGAAGGCTGCTGCCATCGTCTACAGCGTGGTAGCGCTGACGGTTTTTGTCGATCTGATGGTGGCGGTGGCGGTGGGGGTCTTTATTGCCAATATCCTCACCATTGCCCGTCTGGATGAGTTGCAGTCCCAAGCGGTGCAGACCATCACGGTGGCCGATGACCAGATTGTGCTCACACCGGATGAGAAGCTGATTTTGGATTTGGCCAAGGGGAAAATGCTGTTGCTCCACCTCAGCGGCCCGATGATCTTTGGGGTGGCCAAGGCGATTGCCCGCGAACACAATGCCCTGCCCAACTATGAAGTGCTGATCGTGGATCTAAAAGATGTACCGATCTTGGGGGTGACCTCCTCTTTGGCTATTGAAAATGCCATTCAGGATGCCATCGAGATGGGTCGCAAGGTAATTGTGGTGGGATCCACAGGTAAGGTCAGGAGTCGACTGGAAAAACTGGGCCTACAGGGCATTGTCCCCCCTGAAAACTGGATCGATGAGCGGATGCCAGCCCTGCAAATGGGCTTAGTCTTGGTGCGGCGCAATGAATGCCAAATGCCTGCCTTGACCGCTCCTCAAGAGCAGAGTTTTCGCTAAACCTGACTAGCCACTAGAAAAACTACCGAACCTCAAAAAAGGATCCCTCAGCCTATCACCAGGGATCCTTTTCTTGGAGAGATTATCGATCTTATTACTATCTTCAATTTTGACATCTGCACCCATATTATTATGGAAGCCAATTAAGAATATCTATAAAGGCTTAAAGATAGTCCGAGCATTTTCTGATTTAAGACGTGCATAGAATTCTATAGCATAAGAATCAGTCATACAAGCAATAAAGTCACATATCACTCGCATTTTCTTGTTTTGGGAGCCATCGAATCTATCAAAAAGAAGCTGGACATCATTAGGGAGGAGATATCTGCCTTTCGGCTCTGTAAGAGCTTCAAATATTGCACCTACAATCTCAGAGCCTCTATATTCTGCGACACTAAGTCTAGGAGACAGAATCATTGCATTATAAGTTAACCGCTTTAACGTTTCTACTTGTCGGAGTGTTTCTTTGTTTAACGAAGCCTTAGATAATACTGGGAGTTCGTCATTGTATTCAAATTCAACTCCAGAGATAAAATCTCCCACTAATTGTGAGGTGAGGTCAATACGGGCGTAACCTGAAGTAGCTATTTCCTCTGATCTTTGGTAAGCATCTACAACTTTTGTGAGTTCTACGATTGAGTCACTAGACTCTTTAACAACTTCACCAAATATCTTAATTAGTTCTTCTAAGACATCATCTGCCGTAAATTTATACTTTATAGCCTTACTAACTTCAGTTGCAACTTTACTGCGAAAACTTTCCCCTAAGGAGAGAATTTCGAGAGGGGTGAGAAACTTGGCTTTGAGTGAATCCTCTAAGTCATAAGTTGAATAAGCAATATCATCAGCCAAATCCATGATTTGACATTCTATGGTTTTGAATGGGACTGACTCATCTAAGTCGGGCTGAGGGCCTAAAACTTTACTCTTTAACCACTTTACGAGAGCTGACTCGGAATTATAATATCCCTTTGCTAAGCCATCGCCCGATGGTCTCTCGCTGGGTATCATGTGGTCGTATTTCAGGACAGAAGCCAGAGTACGAGCCGTTAAGTTCAACCCAGCTCGGTAATCTTTACCATCTGGAGAAACTCCAACATCTTTCGCTTGCGGTGGGACATCATTATATAGACGTTTCTTCTCAAGACGAGCAAGTATCCGTAGGGTTTGTGCATTGCCTTCAAACCCACCATATTCTTTCATTTTCTCGTCAAGAACATGTTCGCCATTGTGGCCAAATGGTGGATGTCCTAGATCATGAGCTAGCCCTGCAAATTCGACTAGGTCGAGATCGATCTTAATTTCATTATTTTCTCCTATCTCTTTATTAAAACGTAGAGCTATAGACTTTGCTATCTGGGCAACCTCAAGTGAATGGGTTAGCCGATTCCGAAAAAATTCATTCTCAAAACCAGGGAATAGTTGGGTTTTGCCCTGTAGCCTACGAAATGAGGGGGAATGGATTACAGCTTGTTCACTTATTAAGTGTGACAGCTCTCGCTCTCAAGACCCCTAGAAGACTGCAAGGATAGAAAAGCTGTATTGGATATTTATTGAATAGGCTGTATCCGAGCATAGTCTCTACGGAAGGAAGATCGATAGCTATCTTCTGATGATGACTCATTAACATATCGATCTCTATCTCCAGAAGAGTAAAGAGATTTTGATTTATTCATCAATCAGGCTCAGTCTTCATTTTCTGACACACACTTTTGAGGTTGTTGTCCTGAAGAGGTGTGAGCGTAGGTTGCCTGTGCATCGTCGGCTGCTTGCACACGGCGTACAGCAGCATCAAACTGAGAGAGTCTGACTTGAGCTACCTCACTCGCTATCTGAAAAGCATGATATTTAAATTTTTGATCTTCCATAATAGACTCCAGCTCATATCCTAAGGTTACTTCTCTAGTGGAGAACTGGCAAGTAATTAGGTAAAATGAGATAAACTAATAGTTGAGATCTCCTTTCGATCAACGCCAGACCAGCAATTCGTTAGAGCTTGGCCCGTTGGTACTGGATCGGCCAGGATCCCGCTTGTCCCAACTCATGGGCAGCTCGTAGCGGCCAATGGGGATCCCGTAATAATTCGCGACCCAACAAGACAAAATCCGCCTGCTCGGTGCGCACCAGATGATCCGCCTGAGCCGCCGAGGTGATCATCCCCACCGCCCCCGTTGGGATCCCGGCTTGAGCCCGAATCTGAGCGGCAAAAGCGGTCTGATAACCGGGGCCAAGGGGCAACTGAACTCCGGGCACCAACCCGCCGGACGAGCAATCCACCAGATCCACCCCCAACGTTTTCAGATGCGTAGCCAGCTGGATCGATTGAGGCAGATCCCAGCCGCCTGGAGCCCAATCGGTGGCGGAGATGCGCACGAACAAGGGCACCCCATCCGGCAGCGCTAGCCGGGTTTCCTTCACCACCTCCCGCAGCAGGCGAGTCCGGTTATCAAAAGATTCTGCTGGATTAGGAGCCGCCCCATAGCGATCGTGTCGGTGGTTGCTGAGGGGGGAGAGAAACTCATGCAGCAGATAGCCGTGGGCGGCATGGATCTCGATGATCTGAAAGCCTGCCGCTAGCGAGCGTTGGGCTGCTGCCACAAAGTCATCGATTACCTGCCGGATCCCGGCCTCATCCAGTGCCGTTGGAGTCAGATAGTCATCGGCAAACGGGATCCCACTGGGGGCAATCGGCTGCCAGCCCCCCTCCTCGGCAGGAGCGATCCCCCCGCCATCCCACGAGCGGCGCATGCTGGCTTTGCGTCCGGCATGGGCCAACTGAATGGCCGGAATGGATCCCTGCTCTCGAATAAAGCCAGTCACGCGGGCCAGCGGTTCGATGTGCTCATCTTTCCAGATGCCCAGATCATGGGGGCTGATCCGACCTCTGGGTTCCACCGCTGCTGCTTCTGAGACCACGATGCCCGCCCCTCCTAGGGCAAAACTGCCCAGATGGACGAGGTGCCAATCGTTGGCAAAGCCATCCTGACTGGAGTATTGGCACATGGGGGAAACCACGATGCGATTGCGTGCTGTCAGCCCCCGCAGAGGCACAGATTCAAACAGGTGCATGGTTGCTCCAGAAATAGGGGATAGGTGACTCAGTAGCCCGCCTGCCAATCCACTCGATTACGCAGCGGGATCCCGGATTGGTAGCGGTGCAGGTTGTCCAGAAAAATGTCGATGGAGCGTTGGTGGACGGCAGGGGAGGATCCCGAACAGTGGGGACTGATCAAGACATTAGACCTCGACCATAGCGGATGGTCAGAGGGCAGAGGTTCAGTGGTAAACGTATCTAGGGTTGCTCCAGCGATCTGATCGGTTTGTAAGGCTTCGATTAGATCCGCTTCGTTGATGATGGCTCCACGGGCCACATTGATCAGATAGGCATGGTTGGGCAGAGCCGCAAAGATCTCATGGGTGATCATGCCCTTGGTCTCTGGGGTGAGGGGGGTGGCCACCACCAAAAAGTCCACCTCTCCCAACACCTGCCGCCAGGATTGGGTATCAAAGATCTGATCAAAGCCTGGGGTGGGCTGTGGATGGCGACGGCTGCCCCAAACCCTCAGACCAAACACTTGGGCTCGTTCGGCAATGGCTTGTCCGAGGGTGCCCGTGCCCAAGATCAAGATGGTTTTGCCATACAACTCATTTAGTTGCAGGGGGCGAAACCATGTGCGCTCTGACTGCAATGCCCGCAATTTGTCCACCTGCTTGGTGTGGGCCAGCATGTAGGTGAAGACATATTCGGCAATCGGGATGGCAAAGGCTCCAGCCCCGTGGGTCAGGGTCAGATCCCGTTGGGGTACCAGGGTAGAGCGTTGCAGATGATTGATCCCCGTCGTGGGGGTATGCAACCAGCGCACCTGGGGGGCACGGGACAGGACTTGATCCAAGACCTCAACCGAGAGATACCACTGAAACCAATGCAGATAGACCTCCGCATCACTGGGATCCCCTTCGATCTCCCCCTCCCGCGTATAGGTCGCAACCAGGGATCCCTCGGGTAGTCGGGCTTCCAGTTCAGGGAAAATATGGTCAGGCAGGATCAGTTTCATCACTATCACTCAAGAGTCTGACAAAAGAATCCGGTTAGCACAGCTCAATCTCATCTTGAAAATCCAATTGAGATCATCATGCCGCCTGAGCCAATGCTAGGGAGTACAGAGGTTACTTTTTGGGCATCAGTTCTTGAGCACTCGGCCGCGTTAATCGACCTACTGCGAACAAGGGGCTTAAGCCCCTTGTCTAAGCTGACCGATGGTAGAGAGAGCTGTACCAAGGGGTACTAGATTGAGGGATCCCTTGTGCAAAAGCTGATGATTCAGATGATCTAAAGAATGGGAAAGCCCAAAGCCTTCAACGCCTCCGGTAAGCGATCCCGACCCGATAAGGATTCTGGCTGAGCCACCCGATTGAGGGAATGCTCGGCCCAATCCACATCCACCTGCATCGCTTGATCGCGATAGAACTCCCGCATTGTTTGGTTATAGGCCTCAATGCCCTCCAATTGGGATCCCGTCTCATATTGCTCGTGGTGCAGAACGACGGACTGAGGCAGGCGGGGCTTGATGGCGGCCTCTTGATCCGCGTAGCCGACACAGAGGCCAAACACCGCAAAAACGTGGGGCGGCAACCCCAGCACCTCGGCCACCGCTTCCGGCTGATTGCGCATGGAGCCGATATAGACTGTGCTCAACCCCAACCCTTCCGCCGCAACCACAGCATTTTGAGCCGCCAGAGTAGCATCCACCGCAGAGGTCAAAAACATCTCCAGGTAATCCAACGCCGCATGAGGCAGGCCCAGATGATCGCCCAAAGAGCTGAGGCGAGCCAGATCCGCCAGCCAGACCAAGTAGAGAGGGCACTGACTAATGTGGGCCTGTCCACCCGCGAGCTCCGCCAACCGAGCTTTACGGTCGGGATCCCGAATCGCCACCACGCTCCAGGTCTGTAAGTTTGAGGATGTAGCCGCTGATTGGGCCGCTGCCACCATCGTTTCGAGGGTGCCCTCCGGCAACGGGGTGGAGCGGTAAGAGCGCAGTGAGCGGTGATCGAGCAGCACCTCCAGATGAGCAAGCTGAGGTTGTCCCTCCAGGGCACGGGTAAAAGCCTGAGGGATCCCTGTCTCAGCCGACCAACCATAACGGGCGCGTAACAAGCGTTCGTAGTTAGCAGTGGCGGATAGGGGTTTGGATTGAGAAAGAACCATAGTCGGAGTCATCCTTGGGAAACAATGAGTGGTAGAGAGTCGTGGGGCTTAGAACAGAAAGATTAAGTGAGTCAAAGTGAGAGAGAACTCACTAATCTCAGGAAGATGGGTCTGAGGCAGAGGGCTCAAAAGAATCTGGGATCCGGGCAAGACTCGCAAACACGCCAATGGCCAATGGCATCAACGCTGACAGCCCCAAGGTCAAGCTATAGTTGCCGAATCGTTCCAGTCCATAAGCAAAGGCAAAAGGCCCCAGCGCTGATCCAATCACCGTCAGGGTGGCCGTTTGCCCCATGATGGTGCCCAGATGCAGTCGCCCAAAATAGTAGGCATAGACCCCAGAATTGATGGTGACACTCATGCCAACCCCCCAGCCCAACACACAGGCATAGGCCAGCATTCCCGCCACACCTGTCAAGCCAATCGGCATGATCAAGGCCAACACTAGCAAGCCCAGCATGATCACCAGTAATCTGCGAGGGGCCATGCGATCCATCAGGATCCCGGTGGTGAAATTAGCGGCGGCTTTGACAAACCCAATTGGCATTAGCACCAGTGCAGCCGTGGCTCGATCCAACCCCGCCGCTTCCATGATCGAAAAGTGGTGAAACATCAACGCAGTGCCCAACATACTCATGGAGAAGGTCCCCCCCGCAAACAGCCAAAAAACCAGCGTCCGGCGGGCCACCGCTGCCGTCACATTCTTCTCTTGGATAGGGGATGAGGCCCTTTTGCCATCAGCCGTAGCCAGGGATCCATCGGGCTGAAGCCCAAACAGCTCCGGTCGCCCTCGATAGAAGATCGCTCCAATCGGCAGAATGGTCAGGGCGATCACCAGTCCCAGGGCCATATAGGCCATCCTCCACCCCAATCCCGCCACCAATCCTGTGATCAGTAAGGGCACCAACGATGAAGCCAGGGCAAAGCCTACCCCCATCAATCCCAGGGCAAAACCCCGCCGTTTGACAAACCAGAGGTTGATCACCTGGCGACTGACCAAACCCAATCCCCCCTGTCCCAAGGCCCGAATGGTCAAAAAACCCAGACCAAGGGTAACCAGGCCATTGACAAAGCCCATGCCCACACAGGCACAGGCAAACAGCCCAGAGATGATCACCACCGCCAATCGCGGCCCTTTGCGATCGATGAAGCGGCCCACAAAGGACAGCCACAGGGAGGCCACCAGGGTGCCCACCATATACATCAAGGAGACTTGGGATCGGCTCAGACCTAGATCCGCAATCATGGGATCCAAAAATACCGACACCCCGATGGTCTGCCCCGGTATGGTCATCATCAGCCCAAAGGTGCCAGCGGCCAAGATCACCCAACTGTAATGGAAGGGGATCCGGTCGATCACACGGCTAGACATCGCGGGCGCTGAGGGAGCCAGGGAGGTGGAAGCCATTGGTGCAGAAGATAGAGGCATGGCAGAGAGAGAAATAAAAGATATAGATACCCTTCTTAGATGTGGAGGGATCCCCAACCTGAGTAGAGGCTGAGTTCAAGGCATTGGGGATGGAAACCTGGGCCGATAGGTGCCCCTAGGATTCTGAGGGAGACTTGATCCGAGAGAAAAGAGCGAAGATGCCGATAGCCAATGGCATCAGGGCGGACAGCCCCAGCGTCAGGGTATAGTCCCCAAACTGCTCTAGGCCGTAGGCAAAGGCGAATGGCCCCAGTGCCGCCCCAATCACAGTGATGGTGCTGGTTTGTCCCATGATCGCCCCCAAATGCAGGCGACCAAAATAGTAGGCATAGACCCCCGTCTGCAGGGTGCTGCTCATGCTCATGCCCCAGCCCAAAACACAGGCATAGGCCAGCATCCCTACCAACCCGGTCAAGCCCATCGGCATCACCAAAGCCGAAAACAACAGCCCCAGCATGATGATCAACAGCCAGCGAGGGGCGACCCGATCCATTAGGATCCCGGAGACAAAGTTAGAGGCCGCCATCACAAAGCCAACCGGCACCAGCACCAGTGCCGCCGTTGAGCGATCCAACCCAGCAGCTTCCATGATGGAAAAGTGGTGAAACATCAACGCGGTGCCTAACATGCTCATGGAGAAAGTCCCCATCGTGAACAGCCAGTAGACCAGTGTGCGCCAAACCTGATCTGCCGTGACATTCTTTTCCTGAATGGGAGGTGGGGCATTGGCATCTCGAACCCGGACTGGCCCGTCGGGTTGCAGGCCAAACAGCTCGGGCCGACCGCGATAAAACAGCCCTCCAATTGGCAGGATGGTCAGGGCAACTGTGAAGCCCAGCGTCATGTAAGCCATGCGCCAGCCCAAGCTGCTCACCAAAGCGGCAATCGCAAGAGGAACCACCGACATGGCCAGAGCAAAGCCCACCCCCATCAGCCCAATGGCGAACCCCCGCCGCTGCACAAACCAGAGGTTGACCACCTGGCGGCTGACCAAACTGAGCCCCCCTTGTCCCAACGCCCGGATGGAGACAAAGCCAAAGAATAAAGGGACTAAACCGTTAACCAAGCTCATGCCAATACAGGCACAGGCGAACAAGATGCAGATCAGCACCACCGCCAGACGTGGCCCTTGCCGATCCACAAAGCGACCGACAAACGGTAGCCAAAAGGAGGCCAACAGGGTGCCCAGGGTATACATCAAGGACACCTGAGAGCGACTCAGCCCCAGATCCGCAATCATGGGATCTAGAAACACCGACACCCCCACCGTTTGGCCGGGTATCGTCATCATCATCCCAAAGGTGCCAACAGCGAGAATGATCCAACTGTAGTGAAACGGGATCCGAGCGATCACACGGCTGGACTGGATCGGGGGTGAGGTGGCAACAGCGGTGGGTGCCGCAGGCACAGCGGGTAAGGGCATGTCAGTCAAAGGGAAAGGCAAAAGACAAAATGAGGCAGCATCAGGCTCAACTCAATGAACAGGGATACTGCCTCAAGATCAGAGGAATCACATCTCAGAGAAATCAGATCTCAGGGTGACGGCTGAGCCAACCCGCCGCTTGCTCGTAGGCATTGCCCACCTGCAAGACCGTGGCTTCATCAAAGGGCCGTCCGGCAATCTGGAGGCCCATCGGCATACCATTGGAGCCAAAGCCGCACAACACGTTCAAAGCCGGGG
>JBHJNR010000044.1:0-9017 GCA_050330615.1 Cyanophyceae cyanobacterium | reverse complement strand
GGGATGCCCTCAAAGCCCATATCAAAGGACTCCGGAAAGCTTTAGCCCGTGTGGGGGTCCCCCCCGATTGGATCCAGTCGATCCGGGGTATGGGAATTCTGCTCAACCCAGTCTATGGCGACAGCACCACCGATCAACCCGTGGAGGAGACCACGGATCCACAGAATCCACAGAGGCCATCCTTCCCCTCTTTGCCAGCTGAGACGGAGGAGACCAGTGTCAGCGTCCTCCCCCAGCTCCAAGCCGTATGGCCCGATTTTCAGCAGCTATTTCAAGATCGGGTGCGGGTGATCGGCTCAACTCTCCAGCAGTGGCAGACCGGCACAGGGTCAGAGACAGACCGGCACAAGGCGCATGTCGCAGCCCATGCCTTGGCGGGATCCCTAGGGGTATTTGGCCTCCATCAGGGCACCCAGTGGGCCCAAGAGCTAGAGGACGCCCTGCTAGATCGAATTGAGTCCAGACCGTTGCCACCTGGCTTGCTCGATACGATCCGTCGCCTCCACCAGATCATCGCTCAGGATCCCATGGTCATGGACGCTGGGGGTCGTGATTCGCCTGTCCCTCAAAACGTTCAGGTGCTGGGCTTGGGATTGGATGCTCAGGCGGCACAAGCCCTGTCATCTATCACCGAGCAGATGGGGATTCAGATTGTGATGGCAGCATCTCTTGCGGAAGCCCAAATGATCCTTGACCGCACCAGTATTGATGTCATGGTGCTGGACTGGGAGGATCCCTCCCTCCAGGGGGCAGGGATATCGCTGGCCCATCAAGTCGGCATCCCGGTGGTGGGATACTTGCGGCAAGATGGATTGGGGGAACGCATCCGGGCTCAAAAGCTGGGGACTACAGGCATTTTGGCTCCCCCCCTCCAACCTGAATGGGTCACACAAACATTACGCCGGGTGATAGGACAGCCAACTGGCTCGGCTGCTCGGCTGTTGGTGGTGGAGGATGATCCTGTCTGTCTTGATCGCCTCAAAAATGCCCTTCACCCTCACTATCAGCTCACCCTCCTCAAGGATCCCCAAGATTTTTGGCAAATTCTACAGGAGCGCCAGCCCCAGATTTGCCTGCTCGATGTGCGTTTGCCCCACTTTTCGGGGCTAGAACTCTGCCAGGCGATCCGCAGCGATTGCCGATTTGATCAAACACCTGTTGTGCTGCTGACGGGGTACCCCAGCGATGTCGATCGAGCGGTGGCACTGGAGCTGGGAGCCACTGATTACTTAAGTAAATCAGAGTATTTAGGGCATACCAATCAGGATCGCCTCCTCAGAACCCGGCTGGCTCAACACCTGAGGGCATTCTCTACAGCCTTTTAAAACCAAATCCTGACGATCCTCTGGATGGCGACTATACTGATTAAGCGCGTTCTAGTCTGCGCTCGACTCAGTGGGGATAACGATCTCAGATTCCATTCTTTAGTCTCTAAAGATTTAGACACTCTAGACACTAAAGATAGGGGCTTGCGGATCGAACAGTGATTGACCAGCGTCACAAGCTGCTTTATGAGCCTTGCGTTCTGCTGCTGTCCTGGTAATCCAGATCCTTTTAGTATCTGATTCAACGAAAACTGCTCTTAGACTAGTCCCAATTTTTGGGTAGGGGCAATCGAGGAGCAAGTCTTCATGCTATTTTCCGAACTCGGTCTTTCGGCCGACATTCTTCGTGCTGTCTCTGACCAGGGGTACACCGAACCAACCCCTATTCAGCAACAGGCGATCCCGATCATTTTGTCGGGTCGAGATGTGATGGCCAGTGCCCAAACAGGTACCGGTAAGACCGCAGGATTCACCCTACCTATCCTAGAACGGTTGGCAGCAACAGGGTTGGTGGCCAGTGCCCCGACGCCAGTTTTGACGGGATCCGGCAAACATCCTGTTAAACACTCCATCAAACAAGCGGTCAAAGCCCCCCGGCTACCCCGTGTTTTGATCTTGACCCCCACCCGCGAGTTGGCGGCCCAAGTCTCAGAAAGTGTCAGCACCTACAGCAAATATCTGACGCTGCGCTCGACCGCCATTTTTGGTGGTGTGGGCATCAATCCCCAGATTGACAAGCTGCGGCGGGGGGTTGATCTGTTGGTGGCCACACCAGGTCGGTTGCTGGATCATGTGGGCCAGCGCACTGTAGATCTCTCTCAGATTGAGATGGTGGTTTTGGATGAAGCTGACCGCATGTTGGACATGGGTTTCATCCACGACATCCGCCGCATTTTGCATTTGGTGCCTCGCCAACGTCAGACGTTGATGTTCTCGGCCACCTTCTCAGATGCCATTAAAAAGCTGGCTGATGAATTTCTGACGGATCCGGCCACGATTGAGGTGGCCCGCCGCAACTCCCCCACCGAAACCGTCAGTCAAGCGGTGTATTTGGTGGATCGCAACCGCAAACGGGAATTGCTCTCTTATTTAATTGGATCTCAGAACTGGAAGCAGGTGTTGGTCTTTACCCGTACCAAACATGGGGCCAACCGTCTGGCGGAGCAGCTGGACAAAGATGGTCTGAGAACCGCCACCATCCACGGCAATAAAAGCCAAGCCGCACGCACCCGTGCCCTGTCGCAATTTAAACAGGGATCCGTGCGGGTTTTGGTGGCCACCGATATTGCGGCCCGAGGTCTGGATATCGATCAGCTGCCCCATGTGGTCAACTTTGAGATGCCCAACGTGCCCGAAGATTATGTCCATCGCATTGGCCGGACTGGGCGAGCTGGCAATCTGGGCAAAGCCATCTCACTAGTATGTGTGGATGAACACGGTCTGCTGCGGGATATCGAACGCCTGCTAAGACAGGAGATCCCCACCGAAGTGGAACCGGGATATGAGCCTGATCTGTCGGTGAGACCAGAGCCGATCCAACGGGGTCGACAGGATCGAGGCGGTCGAGGTGGACAGAGCAGCGGGTATGGTGGTCGCCCCTATGAGCCCCGTGGCAACGAAGGACGGGGAGGTCGTCGGTTTGAGCGTCAGGATCCCCCTCGCAAAGTAGCCCCACGCCGTGCTGCTGATCAGATGGATATCTCAGGGTTCCGGGGTGACGATCAGCCCAGTCCTACTGCTGCCCCCAAAACCAAGCTCACCCTCAAGTCCAAAACCTCCCACACCTCGCGGGAAGAGCACCCGGCAGACTTGGCCACCCGCAAACGCACCCGGCGCTCTCGTCCCAAAAAAGAAGTGGGATCCCGTTAAGGGCTTGACTTAATCGTCAATGGGCTCATTGAGAGTCATCTAGCTCATCTACATCTAGCTCATCTAAAAGAGTGGACTCATCCGTCATGGCGGCACTGAGATCCACTCCCCCCAGATAAGCTCCTCGCAGATCAGCTCCCCGTAGATCGGCCTCATCCATTTGAGCGCCGGTCAGGTCAGCTCCTTGCAAATTGGCTTCCCGCAGATCGGCTCCCCGCAAATCGGCTCCGCTCAGGCTGGCCCCGCTCAGATCTGCCCCACGAAAATTGGTCTCCCGCAGATCGGCTTCCCACATAAATGAGAAATGAGGCCGGGATCCGCTCAGGTCTGCACCCGCTAGATTGGCAAAGTTGAGCACTACTCCTTCCAGTTGGGTAGACCGCAGATCAGCCCCTGACAGGTCAATCTCTTTCAGGATGGCTCCATTCAGATTGCTGCCTGTCAAGATGGCACCGCTCCAATCACAGGCGATACACTCGCGCGGGATCGGGGATGGGTCACCCTGCTCTCGGATTGACGTATCCAATTGCACATCTAGTTCATAGGGTTCTTCAGCCCCAACTGAAGTACCCCTGAGCAGAAAAAAGCTGCTCACCATCACCAGGATCCCACTGTGTATCTTGGCCATAGTGCCTATCTGCAAGAGGACTCATTGCAGTCATAGTAGCCGCAGCACTCCCTATACGGGCAGCGGGCTGAAGCGCAAATCAATCAAAGCAGTTAGATCTAAATAGATCCAAAGGACAGAACTGACATTACAAAGAGGGGATTTCAACCCCTAGTCGTGAAGCTGCCCCTGGGAATTAGGGCTTTTGCTGAGTCCCGCGCTCTGCCACGATGGCTGCCCGGCGGAGGATCTGCCCCGCCAGAATGGCAGCTCCAAAGCCATTGTCGATATTGACCACGCCAATGCCAGCGGCACAGGAGTTGAGCATCGCCAATAATGCCGCCACTCCCCCCAGACTGGCCCCGTAGCCCACACTGGTGGGAACTGCCACCACAGGGCAATCTACCAAGCCGCCTACCACGCTTGCTAAGGCACCTTCCATGCCTGCCACCACAATCAAGACATCAGAAGTCGATAGAATCGCTTGATTTTGTAGCAGCCGATGGATCCCAGCCACCCCCACATCCCAGAGTCTCTGCACCTGAAACCCAGCCAATTCTGCCGTTAGGGCTGCCTCTTCAGCCACAGCCAAATCTGATGTGCCCGCAGAGATCACCCCGATCTGTCCTTGTCTCTGAGGAGCAGGAGCACTGATCCAGGCCAACTTAGCCAAGGGTGAATACTGAGCCGCCGGAATCCGGGCTTGAATAAAGGCCCCCACTTCTGGCGCAATACGGGTGGCTAGAACCAGGGATCCCCGTTGCATCATGGCCCTCATGAGCTCAATAATCTGCTCAGGAGATTTTCCTGGCCCCCAAATAGCCTCAGGAAAGCCGGTGCGCAGTTGTCTATGATTGTCGACACGGGCAAAATCTCCCACCTGTTCGGCAGGCAAGAATCGCAGTGATTGTAGAGCCTGATCAGGGCTTAAGTGTCCTGCCGCCACCGCAGTGAGCAGGTGACGCAGCTTGTCAGAATCATCCAAAGACATGGTTAAACATAGTAAGCGTGATAAGTAAGCGAGCGGATGCCATTTGCTATTTTCCTTCCGTCTGTTCCTCTGGGGGGGATCTATCTTGGGGAGATCTATCGACCGCAAGGTCGAGCGTCAGGGGTGAAACTGCCGCAGGATTTGCTTAACATTTCTTAAGACTATAACAGGATCCCTGTGGTTCAAGGTAACAGTATATGGAGTCTTATCTTTACATAAATTGATATTTGTAGATACAGGATAATCTGCCTTCGTAAGTTGTAGTCTGTCTAAGCCAAGGTCAACAAACCCAGATGGAATCCTTAAAGGATAACGATTTTTCTATCTCTAAGAGAGTTCTATCTCTTATATCTAGAGAAGTGCGCTGCGGACTTATCGGACATCATGAATCACTCCAAATCTTCTGCTCAATCTACAGCTTCACATGACTTAAAGCTTCGCCAGCTCTTAATCCAGGAGCGATGGCCAGAAATGACGATGGGCTGCCGAGCCTGCATTCGCTGGAATGATGAACAACGCCCCGAGTGTTGTGGCGATTGTGGGATTGGTGAACGCCGCCGCCTCAACCGCATTCAGGCAACCTAGCCACAAGTTAGCAGCCTTGATTCATCAACATCAAAGCCATGACGGGATCCTACGCACTGGGGGATGCTGTCATGGCTTTACTGTAGAACCTATCAATGGAGATGATGAATGGAGATAGTTTCTGGGGGGGGTGACCTCGGAAGTAGCCCCCCCAGAGACAATTCAATCCAGAATTCAATCCAGAATTCAATCCAAGATTCAATAATCTAACGCAACAGACTCAATCGTTTGAGAGGAACAAGCAAAGGGATTATCGGGGTTTAAAAATAGCATGCAATGGCACTCTTTACGCTCTCTCATCGGCACACAAGGACAATTCCAATAGCCATTTTTGACCTCAGCCTCTTTGTCCTCATAGAACCGGCAAGGACAGAGGGGAGCACCCAGATTCTCTTTGTGAACAGCTAGCCCCTCGATCACGGCCATCGTGACACTCGGATCGGAGCAGAAGTAGGTTTCTGTCCGTCTAGCATAGGTCTCCGCAAAGCTCTTCATCACATCGAAGGCTTTTTGAGAAGACTTGTTTTGACCGCGAGTTTCCATATAGACCCTTGAGGGTGAAAAGGTTTAGTGGTTTACGATCTTTACATACTTAAGTCCCACTCTGCCCTTTTTCGCCCCCTAATCCTCAGGATTTTTACAGCTTGTTACAGACCTGGGGTGTTGTTGCGATAGCTGGACTTCTCTATGGTACTTTTTGACGCTGATTTATTTTGGGATCCCGTGAATCAGGCGATGACAGCAATGGGCATCCTGGACAAAGACCGTTAACAAAATAGCTGAGATCTACAGCTGAGACTTGAGGATTTATCCCCATGCTGTGTCGCCTGAGCAACCTGATCAAACGGATAGGCCAACTCACCCCCGCCCCCTTGGGATCCCTCTTCCCGAACTCCTCATTTGTTCAGCGCAAATCTGGACTCTGGACTCTATCGAGCTTCTTGGGGATCCTGGTTGCTGGGCTAGTGGGATCCCTGATCGCGCCGCTGGGGTTTTCGGATAGCCCTGCGATCAGTTGGCCGCAGGTATTAGCAGGCCAGGCAGTCTATGCCCAAGTCAGGGGGAGCCACAATGGGATCCCAGAGCCGATCCGCTATCGGTTGCCCCCTGGATTGGAGAGCTATGTCTACGATGATGCGGTGGGAGACTATCTCGATCAGATCAGTAGCAGGGAGTCTGGGAGCTATTTGCAATGGTCTTATTATCCGGTGCCAATCTATATCGAAGAGCCGCCCGATTATGAACTCTGGAAACCTTTTGTCGAGAAGGCTGTGGAGGAATGGTCTGCCTACCTGCCTTTGACTGTAGTCAACACAGAGGCTGAAGCCCGCATCACCATTGAGCGGACAATGTTAGATCGAGGCATTAGTGGTGCTGCCCGCCCGCGCATCTACTTTGCCAACGATGGCACCCTCCAACAACAGGTACAGATCCTGATTGGGCAGCAAGAGGGATTAGCAGAGGTGACGGCGGTAGCCCGACATGAGCTAGGACATGCACTGGGTTTGTGGGGGCATAGTCCAGACCAAGCCGATCTAATGTTTGGGGGCTATCATGCCGATGCTCTGGGCGGGGGACGGGCTTTGCGGGTACCGACCATTCGCAGCCGAGATCTCAACACCCTCAAGCGGGTTTACGAGCAGCCGACTTTCATCGGTCTGACCTTTCCTGAATCCCTACGTAGGCACAATCAATAATCTCAGCATCACTCCCTCTAGCAAGCCAAGCAGAGCCAAACAGATGGGATGTTTGCCGCAATAACATCAGACTTCCGCGCAATTTGTGATCTAAGGCCGTGCTCACAGGGACTCTAGCGATCACAATAGGGTGAGGGATCCGGTGAGGGGTTAATCGCCAATGGGGGCGGCCATTCAGTCTTGGCTTGAATCAGTGACACTGGAATCATGGACACTAGTGCGACTGGTGGACTGGGGGCTTGCGCTACTGTCCATTGGACTGGTGATCTATTGGAGTCGGCGCACCCGAGCAGCGGTTTTGATTCGGGGTTTTGTTATCGTGCTGGCCCTCTATTTGGCGACTGACTCGTTACCCTTGATGCATCTATTGCTCAATTATTTGCTCATTGGTGCAGCAGTAGGCACCGGAATCCTCTTTCAGCCCGAGATTCGCAGCCTGCTGGAATATCTGGGGCGAGGCGATTGGCTACCGATTTTGCCCTCTACTGGGCGAGTAGAGGGTACGACACCAGGGGATGAAGACTATTTGGAGGAGCTGATTCAGGCGATCAAAGATCTATCTCGCAATCGCACCGGAGCGCTGGTGGTGATTGAAACCGAGCAGCCCATCGATCCACGCATTTTTACGGATGCTGGCGTGCCCTTGAATGCCACTATGTCGCGAGAATTGGTTCAAACCATCTTTCAGACTTCAACGCCACTCCATGATGGGGCCCTAATCATGCATGAGCAATTGATCAAGGCAGCTGGCGTGATCTTGCCCATGTCAGAGCGGGTGGCTTCTCGGCAATTGGGCACCCGCCACCGAGCCGCTATTGGCATCAGCGAACAAACCAACTGTCTCTGTGTGGTGGTTTCTGAAGAGACTGGTTCCATTTCTCTAGCAGAAGCAGGCAAATTGGCTCGCCCCCTGACCAGCAATCAATTGCGTGACCTGTTGGTAGAAAAGCTACGCCCTGCCCGTCCTCTGGTGGGGGATTCGCCACTGCACCGCCTGGGATCAGGACACTTGTTGACCTGGGGACAGCGGCTGTTGCGAGCTTTGCCGGATCCCATCCAAAAGATTTTGTCCAAAGAGTAGTAGTGTGATGCCTTTATCCTCCCGTATCTTGACTGAGCTGCCTGCGGACTTGGATCCCGACCTGTTGCCGCGCCATGTGGCGGTGATCATGGATGGCAATGGCCGCTGGGCCCAGCAGCGGGGCTGGGCGCGGGCGTGGGGACATCGACGCGGCGTGGATGCCCTGAAGCGGCTGCTCCGGTGCTGCAAAGACTGGGGGATCCCAGCCCTGACGGCCTATGCTTTTTCGACCGAAAACTGGAGTCGGCCGGTAGAGGAAGTCGATTTTTTGATGGCTTTGTTTGAGCGGGTGCTACGCGCCGAATTGGCAGAAATGCATCGGGAGGGGGTTCGGATCCGATTTGTCGGCAATCTGACAGAACTACCCACGTCCTTGCAGTTAGAGATCAACAGCGCCATGACCTCCACCGCAGCCAATCAGGGGGTGCAATTTTCGGTGGCCACCAACTATGGCGGCCGTCAGGAAATTGTCTATGCCTGCCGCCAATTGGCTGAGCAGGTCAAAGCGGGAGAGTTAGATCCCGAGGATATTAATGAGACTCTCTTTGCTCAACACCTCTACACCCACGATCTGAAGGATCCCGACCTCTTGATCCGCACCAGTGGCGAACAACGGCTGAGTAACTACCTGCTCTGGCAGATGGCGTATACCGAGCAGTACTTCACCAAGACCCACTGGCCCGATTTTGATCGACCTGACTTTCATCAAGCCTTGTTGAGCTACCAATCTCGCCAACGGCGCTTCGGCACGGTTTAGATCCCAAAGGAGGGATGGGATCCTGAGCAGATCACCTTGATCCTGGGGGCCTACCAGAATCCGTCGCAGTGCTCCGCCTATACCCCGAAGGGGTTAGGGGGTGGT
>JBHJNR010000043.1:0-9572 GCA_050330615.1 Cyanophyceae cyanobacterium | reverse complement strand
GGTGGACAATCCAAGACTCTAAACGGACGTGGAGGAAGGCATAAGTCTGGCTTGCCAGCGGCATCCGGTGAAGCGTCAACCTGTCGGGACGGTCAGCAATTGCAACTGCTCTTGTTCGCATAAACCGAATCCCCGTCCTTAAAGGCCGGGGAGGATGTCAAGAAAGAATCACCACTCACTCGCACCTGCGTGGGCCGAACAGAACTGCCGAATCCTCAAGAACTTGCTGTAGGGATGTCACAATAACAGAGACAATCTCCCAACAGAGGGATCCCTGCGATTGGGATGCCACCTCTGCATCGGCATTTTTTTGTAGTAGACCCTTGACATCCTCCCCAATCCGCTTGCGCTGTAGGCCAAAGGCCGTTCTTGATTGGGGATTCCCAAGCCTCACGACTTAGGTTTCTGTTTCCTTCCCTTACGGGTTTTGCTCAACTGCCCTCCAGACTCATGCCTATTAGGTCTTACGTTCGATCCACAGACTGTCACCGCCTGTCCAGCGGCCAATATGTTGCGGGCGGCGTTGATATCTCGGTCATGGACGGCATGGCAGTGGGGGCATTTCCACTCCCGTACAGCCAAGGGCAGAGACTCAACGATATGCCCGCAACTTCCACAACGCTTGGAGCTGGGGAACCAACGGTCAATCTTGACCAAGGTTCGCCCATACCAAGCGCATTTATAGTCCAGCATCCGCACCAGCTCACTCCACCCCGCATCAGAGATAGAGCCAGCCAGCTTGCGATTCTTGACCATGTTCCGCACAGCCAGATCTTCCACGACGATGGTTTGGTTTTCACGCACCAATCGTGTACTGAGCTTGTGCAAGAAATCTCTACGGCTGTCGGCGATCCTGGCGTGTTGCCTTGCCACTTTACGCCGCGCCTTATGTCGGTTCTTGGATCCTTTTTGCTTGCGGCTCAAGGACTTCTGAACCTGTTTGAGCTTGCGGCGATGCTTGCGAAAGTGGCGGGGATTGGAGACCTTCTCCCCGGTGCTGAGGGTGACCAGACTGGTCAGCCCAGCATCAATCCCTACCGCCCCATCAGACGGGGGCAAAGCCTCCACCGTGGGGTCATCTACCAACAGAGACACGAACCACCGACCCGATGGTTCCAGCTTCACCGTCACTGTGGAAGGGCTTACTCCATCGGGCAAGGCGCGACTCCAGACTATCGGCAAAGGCTGTTCACACTTAGCCAGAAAGAGTTGCCCATCCCGGTATTTGAACGCCGACTTGGTGAACTCTGCACTACCACCGTTGTGCTTCTTCTTAAAGCGCGGGTAGCGGGTACGACCATCAAAGAAGTTGGCAAACCCCTTTTGCAAGTGGCGCAAACCCTGCTGCAAGGGCACAGAACTAACCTCGTTGAGGAAATGCAAGTCTTCTTGCTTTTTCCACTGGGTCAGGTGCGCCGATGTCTGAACATAGTCCACCCGATCTTGGCGTTCATACCAAGCCTGAGTCCGCAAGGCCAGGGCTTTGTTGAACACCAGTCTCACACATCCCAGAGTCCTGCGGAGCAAGGATTCCTGCTCAGCAGTTGGGTAGAAGCGGTAACGGTAGGCGCGTTCAGTCATTCCTTACATTATAGCGCGGCTAAAGTAAGACTATTGATATGGCTTGGCTCAGGGGCATTGTTGCTTGCTTCCGCGCAGCGGTACCCCGTCGCTAAGCCTCCTATCCCTCCCCACGCCGCTGCGCTGAGCGTGGGGTCTCTCGGAGAAAACCGATGACCCAAGACCTGCTAGCCAGCCTTAACCCCTCCCAACGACAAGCGGCTCAACACCACTGCGGCCCTCTGCTGGTGGTGGCAGGGGCAGGCTCCGGCAAAACGCGGGCTTTGTCCTATCGCATCGCCCATCTGGTATTACAGCATGAGGTGGATCCCGGCGATATCTTGGCGGTGACCTTCACCAACAAGGCGGCTCGGGAGATGAAGCTGCGGATCGAGCGGCTATTTGCCGAGCAATCTTGCTTGAGCGAATACGGGATCCCGTTGGCAGAGCTAGAGCCCCACAAGCAAACCCGCCTCCGCTCTCAGGTCTATCGCAAGCTGATCAAACCCCTCTCCATCGGCACCTTCCACAGCTTATTTAGCCGTCTGCTTCGTCTAGAAATCGAGAAATATCAGGATCCCAAGGGTCGGCAGTGGAACCACAATTTCTCCATCTTTGATGAATCCGACGTGCAGGGGTTGATCAAAGAGATCATTACCCAAACCCTAAAATTGGATGACCGTCGCTACGAACCCCGAGCAGTACGCTATGCCATCAGCAATGCCAAAAACCAAGGCTGGACACCCGAAGAGCTGGAGCGGCAGCAGCCCAATGTCCGGGGCCGCACCATCGCTCAAGTCTATGCCCACTATCTCGATCAACTGGCGGCTAACAATGGACTGGATTTCGATGATCTGATCTGGATCCCGGTGCAACTGTTTCGCCAAAATCCTGAGGTCTTGGCCTACTGGCACCACCGCTATCGCCACATTTTGGTGGACGAATATCAGGATACCAACCGGACTCAATATGAGTTGATCCAGATGCTATCCACCAATGGAGAAACTCGTAAAGAGCATCTGAACTGGGAACAACGATCTATTTTTGTGGTGGGAGATAGCGATCAGAGTATCTACAAGTTTCGTGGAGCAGACTTCACCATTTTGATGGAGTTCCAAGAGTCCTTTGGGGATGGCTTGGCTGATATCAAAACCCAAACCATGGTCAAATTGGAGGAGAATTATCGCTCCACGCAGGCTATTTTGGGGTTGGCCAATCACCTGATCGAACACAACAGCGAACGGATTGAGAAAACCCTGCGGGCCACCCGCGAACAAGGGGATCCCGCTGTTTGTTTCAAGGCTGACAATGAGCAGTTTGAAGCAGATTTTGTGGTCACCCGCATCCGTCAGATGTATGGATCACTGGATCAGCAACTGGAGGGCTCAGGGGGCAACTGGGGGGACTATGCCATCTTGTACCGTACCAATGCCCAATCTCGCCCCTTAGAGGAAGCCTTGATGAGAGCCGGGATCCCTTACTTAATCGTGGGGGGCTTGCGCTTCTATGACCGCCGCGAGATCAAAGATGTGTTGGGCTATTTGCGGGCGGTGATGAATCCTGCCGATACCCTCAGCCTATTGCGGGTGATCAACACGCCTCGGCGCGGGGTGGGCAAAACCACCATCGACAAGCTCACCGCCACTGCCGCTACTTTGGGGGTGCCCCTCTGGGAGATCTTGTCGGATCCCACCTCTGTCAAAACGGTGGCGGGTCGCTCGGCCCAGCCGGTGATCAATTTCGCTAAACTGATCCAGCATTGGCATCAACAAGTCCAGTCCGTCACAGCCGGAGAGGTGATCAAAGGGATCCTGGATGAATCGGGCTACTGGGATGATTTGAAGGCGCAGGGCACCGATGAGGCGGAGGATCGGGCTCAGAACGTGATGGAATTGCTCAACGCCGCCCGCCAATTTGAAGAAGAAGAAGGGGATCCCAGTCTGGAAAGCTTTCTCAGCAATGCTTCCCTAGCCAGTGATTTGGACAACCTGGATGACAATGGTGGGCGCGTCTCCTTGATGACCCTACACTCTTCCAAAGGGCTGGAGTTTCCCACCGTCTTTTTGGTGGGCTTAGAACAGGGGCTTTTTCCCAATCATCGCTCGATTGATGATCCGGTTTCACTAGAAGAAGAACGCCGTCTCTGCTATGTGGGAATTACCCGCGCCCAGCAGAATCTTTTTCTTACCTACGCCCAAGAGCGGCGACTGTACGGATCCCGTGAACCCGCGTTTCCCTCAATGTTTTTGGAGGAATTACCCCGCGAATGGTTGCACATGGAAGGGGGGGCGTTGCCAATTGGCCGTTCTGTTAAACGTTCGCGTCCTGCAGAGATCAGAGCTGCCGCCCCCTCATCTAAAGGCACGCCTGCAACCACCGCCAAACCGAGAGGGATCCGAGCGGATCAGTCCTGGACAGTGGGGGAACGAATCGAGCACTCGCAATTTGGCTTTGGCCAGATCACCCATGTGTTTGGCTCTGGGCAGAAGGTCACGCTGGCGGTGAAGTTTCCCGGCTTGGGTCAGCAAAAGATCTTGGATCCCCGCTTAGCCCCGATTGAAAAGGTATAACCATGTCTTCCAATCCAAAACCGTTTCGCATCCGCAGGGCTGAGTCACAGGATGTGGAGGCAATCTTCGGCCTAATTTGTGAATTGGCGGACTACGAAAAGATGCGTCATCAAGTAACAGGTTCGGTGGCGGCTCTAGAAGCCTGTCTCTTTGGATCCCGTCCGGTGGCGGAGGCGTTGGTGGTGGAACTGGAGGGATCCCTGGTGGGGCAAGCTTTGTTCTTCACCACATTCTCCACCTTCTTGACTCAGGCTGGCCTCTATCTAGAAGACCTCTATGTCCAGCCCGCCTATCGGCAACAGGGGATCGGGCAGGCTCTGCTGGTGGCCTTGGCTCAATTGACCCTAGAGCGAGGCTATGGGCGATTGGAGTGGATGGTGCTGGACTGGAACACGCCTGCCATCGAGTTCTATCGCAAGATGGGGGCAGAGCAATTGACCGATTGGATCCCGAATCGGGTGACGGGGGAAGCCTTGCAGCGGTTGGCCCAGAGTTGATCCCAGCTCAGCCTTAGCTAGTCTCAAGACCGTAGCTGATCCACTAGGCTGCGATGTAGCAGGGTGTGATCTTGGCAGCAGACCCATTGGGCGGGGCCATCCACATAGTGCTCTTTTTTCCAGATCGGCAGTCGGGCTTTGATGTGGTCGATGATGTACTGAGCCGCCCCAAAGGCATCTTGGCGATGGCTGCTGATCACCCCCACCCAGACGGCAATATCCCCGAGGGCCAGATACCCCTGGCGATGACAGGCGATACAGGCATGAATGTCAAACTGATCCAGCGCTTCCGCCAAGATCCGGCTACCTTCCTTGAGAGCCAACCTCTCGTAGACCTGATAGTCGAGGCCCATTACCTCAAATCCTTGATTATGGTTGCGCACCCGTCCCTCAAAGGTGACCAAAGCTCCCGCCCGCAGATCCTCCAGCTGGCCCATGAGTAGGGATCCATCAATGGGATCCGAGCTGATCGAAAAGGGATCCATCTCAACCTCCAGATACGGGTGGAATAAACACGATCTGATCCCCATCCGTCGGGGCTTGATCGAGATCGACAAACTCATCATTGACCGCCACTTGAATGTTGGCGGACTGGAGGGGAAACTTGTAGCGGTCAGCTAGCTCTGTGTAAAGCTCCCGGTAGGTAGAGCGGTCGGTTTGCAGTTGCTCCCGCTCGATCAGGGCCATATCCCGAAAGATGGCGTAGTAGATGACCTCAACCGTGATGGAACCACTCATCATTTAGACCCGAAGAGACTCATGTGCAGCGTGCTGGCGGGCTTGGGCGTAGGCAGCCGGTGTATTGATATTATCCAAATCCAGCCGGTTCTCAGGATCCACTGTCTCACAGTCGGCACTTTGCAAAACCTTGACTGGGCAATAGGTCTGTTGCTCCATCGCCCGCTGAAAAATCGGCAATGCGGCAGGAGTATAGATGGCGCAGAGCGGCTCTGGGATCCCCATCTCGGCATTGCGGAAACAGATGGCCACCGCATCAGAGCGGTAATGCAGCAGCAGAGTCTCCACCAGCTGCGGCCGAAAATGGGCCAAATCGCAGGCCACCACCACCCAGTCCACATCCCGATACGTGGACAGCGCCGTCAGGATGCCGCTGATCGGCCCCACACTGGTCTCGGGATCCTCCAATTGGGGCAAATCCGCCAGGGCTGTCCCCTGCCACTGCTGAGGCCGCGAGGAGAGAAACACCCGCTCACAAAGGGATCCCAGGCTGTCGTAGAGATATTGGGCATGGGGCTGGCCATGATACTCCAGCAAGGCCTTGTCCTGGCCCATCCGCTTGCTCTGTCCGCCTGTCAGCACCAACCCATACAGAGGTCGGGGCCGGAGGTCACTTTTGCCGCCGCGTTTCTCCAGCAGCCGCACCGATTGGATCTCAATCTCATGAGACAGGGACTTGCACATGTCATAAATGGTCAGGGCCGCCACCGTCGCCCCATGCAGGGCTTCCATTTCTACCCCCGTCTTGTAGCTGGTTTTGACGGTGCAGAGGATCGACACCCGCAGTGAGTCATCAATGGTGATCTGGAATTTGCAGGACTCAATCGGGATCCCGTGACAAAAGGGGATCATCTCGCTGGTTTTCTTCACCGCCATCGTGCCCGCGATGATCGCCGTCTGGAACACGGGGCCTTTTTTGAGCACCAGCTCCTCGCCGTGCAGATGCTCCCGACAGACGGGCGGTAGTTGCACAAAGGCTTGCGCCACTGCTAGGCGGGCAGTCTCAGATTTGGCGGTGATATCCACCATGGCGGGCTGGTGATTGGCATCGAGATGGGTCAGCATTCAGCCTCCAATTTGGTGCATCATGTGGGTGACTTCGGGCGGGCGCAGGTAGGGCTTCATCCCCAATAGCTCTTGATACGCCTCTGCCCGTTGGGTCGCACTCAACCCCCGCAACGGGATCCCAGCATCCTTGAGCAAACAGGCCCGCAGGATCCCATCGGCAGACAATCGCCAGCGGGAACAATGGCCACAAAAGGGCTGCGACTCGGAGGCAATAAAGCCAATTTGAGCCCCAGCAGGAGTGGTGAAGTTAAACGAGGTGGAATCCAGCGGCTGCGAGATCGGTTCGAGAGGGTACTGGGCCTGGATCCGCTCCACCAGGGTCTGAGCCGGGATGAATCGCTCTGCTTGGGTGTTGCAGGCATAACCAATCCGCATCAGTTCCAAAAACCGCACCTCCAAGCCCGTCCGTTCGCTATAGTCCACAAATGCCAGCACCTCCTGGTCATTAATGCCCCCCATCACCACCATGTTGATCTTGATGCAAAATCCCAGGCTTTGAGCCAGCTGGATATTATCCAACACCCGCGCCAATTGGTTGCCATAGGTGACGGTTTTGTAGACCTCGGGATCCAGACTGTCGAGGCTGATATTGAGATGCCGGATCCCAGCCTTTTGCAAGTTCTCAAAATGTCGATCCAAGAGGATCCCATTGGTGGTCAGGCTCAGCTTCGGGATCCCCAGGGGGGTCAAGTGCTCCAGCACTTCGCCAAAGCAGCGGCTCAGCAAGGGTTCTCCCCCCGTTAAGCGCACCTCTCCCACCCCATAGGCCAGCAACTCCCCCACGATCAGGGCATACTCCTCGGGCGAAAGATATCGCTGGGGATCCATAAAGGTGGCATCCACCGGCATACAGTATTGGCAGCGCAAATTGCATTGATCGGTGAGGGAAACCCGCAATTTTCGCACCCGTCGGCCATAGGGATCGACTAGAGAGGGAGTGGATAAAGATTGAGTCGAGGACTGAGCCAACGTTTGCATATTTCCAACACCGTTAAGTCTCTAAAACTGCCAAGTCTCTAAAGCCGTTATGACACCGTTATGACAGGGACAGCCAGGGAAAATAGCGATGACACTCCCCCTGGCGAAACACCGACTGCTGCCGAGGCAACTCCACAAAACCATCACTACGGGCCAAGGCTGTCAACTCGCCGGAGTTTTTTAGACTAATGGGATCCGCCACCACCTCCGCCATCGGAGTATGAATCACCTTAACAGGTACAAAGTAGGTGAGGTCTTTGTCGAAGTGAATATCTTGGCTGAGACGGGCATAGCGAGGCTGGGATCCCCCCCAGAGGCTGATGAAATAGCGGTGCAGACAGACCAAGCTAGAAACCGGGTTGCCGGGGAGTCCCAATACTGCCGTTTGTGTGGCAGGATCCACCCCAAACCAGAGGGGCTTACCAGGCCGCTGGGCCACCCCATGCAACACTTGCTCCACCCCCAAGCCCTGCCAGACCTGGGGCAAATAATCAAATTTCCCCTTCGAGACGCCACCACTGTAGATCAGCAGATCGTAGTGGTGGCTGGCCTGCTGATAGTGGGCCACAATCGCCTCCTGCTGATCGGGCACATGACTCAAGTCCACCGCCGGATAGCCATTCAACAGCAGTGAAGCCCGCAACCCATAGACATTGGATTGCCGCACCTGATGAGGCAAGGGATCCTGATCGGGCTCTACCAGCTCGTCCCCGGTCGAGATCACCTGGATACGCGGCAACGCCTGACATCGCACGTGAGTCTGGCCTACAGAAGCGGCAATGCCCCAACGTGGCCCATTCAACCGGGATCCTGCCGCTAAGACAATAGCCCGTTCTGCACAATCACTGCCTTGTCGATGGACATTAGCCAAGGGATCCCAGTCCGTCTCCTGGACAATGCGGGCGTGGCCGTTTTCGATCACCAAATGCTCATAGGGAATTACCAGATCGGATCCCTGGGGTAAGACAGCTCCCGTCATCACCTCGATACAGGTGGCTGAATCTTGCAGCTCACATTGAGGATCCCCCGCCGCCGCAGTGGCGGTAATGGCAAACTCCCTTTGACTGGCGGCATAGCGGGCATGTCCCAGGGCAATGCCGTCCATCATGACTCGGTCGTAGGGAGGGAAAGGCCGATCGGCTAGGACAGGATCCAACAGTAGGGATCCCGATAAGGTGTCCAGAGAGATCTGCGCCTCTCCCCAATCCGGCATCCGGGCCAGGATCCGGGCAATAGCCTCTTCAACCTCAATCATGGTGTGCTCCCGCAATGATGCTCATCAGCATAGAGTCAGTTCTGGACGGCCCGATTAACAACAGCAGCATGAGCCTGAGCTTAGTCCAGCGGGCCTGGGGTGGGAGAGTCGGAATTGCCCAAGCCTTTTGATGGTTGGGTTGACGGTTGGGGCATCTGGATCCGCTGGCGCAGTTGGGGGCTGGGGCTAAACAGGGGAACCCGAGCGGCAGGAATAGCGATAATCTGCCCCGTGCGGGGGTGGCGGGTGTTGCGAGCCCGACGGTGGCTGATCGAAAAGGTGCCAAATCCAGACAGCCGGACATCTTGCCCCTGCGCCAAGGCGCTGCCAATAGACTCCATTACCGCCTCCAGTGCAGCCCCCGCCAGCTGTACCGACAATCCATCCACCTGCTGGGCCATTTGACGGGCCAACAGGCGACGATTGAGAGGCGAGGAATGAGGGCCGGGATCCGACATAGAGACAATCAGGGCTAGAAACGTAACAGAAGCTGCAACTCAGGACTTTTTGCGACCAAAAAATCGGCCCAACAAACCTCCCCCTGAGTCGTTATTGGGATTGTTGGGAGGATTGGAATTGTTAGAGGACTTAGGATTTTTGGGGATCTGCTGGGGCTGCGAGGTGCGGCGACCAATGGGGGTTTCTTGGGTGGGGACGGTCTCCTGCATACCTTTCTGCGCCGTTTGGTTGCCCGAATCCAGTTGCAGGGCTTTTAGGAAATCGGCCCGCGCCATACTTTTGTAGCCTTGTTGTTGGTAGGCGATGCCCCGCTGGACAAAATAATCGGGCTGGGTGGGATCACTAGAGATGGCAAAGCCAAAAAAGTTGACGGCCTCTTTGTACTGTCCCCGCTCCATCATCTGCATTGCCTGCTGAAAGCGGACTGCGGCCGGATTAGGGGGTGGG
>JBHJNR010000042.1:0-4288 GCA_050330615.1 Cyanophyceae cyanobacterium | reverse complement strand
AAGAGGGGTTGCCTCGGCTCATTACCGATGGTCGCCTCAACCATGCCGGTGACTTTTTGATCCCTGGCTTGGCCTTCTTGTATATCGCTGGCTGGTTGGGCTGGGCTGGTCGGATGTATCTGATTGCGGTGCGTGATAGCGGCGAAGCCGAACTCAAAGAGAGCACCATTGATGTGCCTTTGGCCCTCAAGTGCTTTGCTGGTGCGTTGGCTTGGCCAGCAGCAGCATTGGGTGAGATTGCCAGCGGTCAGATCCGCGTCAAGGAAGAAGCTGTGCCGATCTCCCCTCGCTAAATAAAAGCACTGGGTTCGGTGAGCTGGCGAGGGAATTGAGGGCAAACAGTGATGGATATATGATCGACATTGATCTAGGCAAATATCCAGTTGGTGGATGTTTTACACATCTAGTCATGAGTCACCTTGTTCCAATTCCCTGGCATTCGCTGCTACTCAATTCGCTCCCATAGCATTCTGCCCAATCTGTCCATTCTCTGAACTATAGGCAAGCAAGATGGCTGACTTTACCAAGTTCCTTTCTACCGCTCCCGTGACCTTCGTTTTGTTCTCAACTTTGATCTTTGGTCTTTTTATCGAGATCAATCGCTTTTTCCCCGATATCCTGACATTTTAGGATCTTTCTGTTTCTAGAGTAGGAGCAGGTCTTTTGAGTCGCGTGATCAGAGTCGCAATGGGCTCAATGCTCGACATTCAGACTGACTTGATCCACCAGACCTAGCTTGATATTTTTTGATTTTGTCGCTTTTGATAGGATGATTCGGCATGGTTCAAAGTACTCCTCGTGTCTATATTTCTGCTCCAGATGGGGATCCCCAAATCGGTAGTTTTTCCACTCCGATCAACAATACCCCGCAGATCAAAGTATTCATTGATTGGTTGCCCATCACTCGCCCCAATCTCGCCCCCATCGCCCGTGGGCTAGAGATTGGTATGGCGCATGGTTACTGGCTGGTGGGGCCGTTTACGGTGCTCGGGCCGTTGCGGTCTGAACCTGTTGGCCCTGTGATTGGCCTGTTGGGGGCTTCGGCCATCGTGCTGTTGATGACCATTGCGTTGTCCATCTATGGCTACGTCACCCCGCTCAAAGACACTCCCGTGGGAGATTCTCGTGGTTGGAGCGAATTTGCCTCGGGTTTCTTGATCGGTGGCATCGGCGGAGCTGTGGTGGCCTACTTGCTGCTGGCCAATGCCAGTCTGATCTTGAGTGGCTTTAATTTGGCACTCTAGGGATCCCAGTCTCAAGTTTGTGATTGTCCAGCCTTGGTTTCAATCTTGTTTTTCATTTCTTTTTTTCACCTCTTTTGACCACGAAATTCTTTTAGTAAAGCTAGTCGAATACGTTGAACAGGGAAAAGTCAGTTGGGCTTATCCCTGTTTTTTTGTGCCTTTTGAGGTCTCATCAACTGCTGCCATCTGGGGGGAGGGGAGTTACGCTGAACCCGGATGAATCGGGATGGGCACAATCTATTCTCTTGCAGGAGGGGAAGGGATCCTTTTTGCGCAAGACGACTGAGGCTGGGATCCCGTTCGATAGAGCAAGAGTGGGTTGCAGAGGATCAGAGGTATAGGATGTTGGTGGCAACGGGACTACGCAAAACCTATGGATCTGAAGAGGTGGTGCGGGGCATTGATCTCAAGCTGGCGGCTGGTCAAGTGCTGGGGCTGTTGGGGCCGAATGGAGCTGGCAAAAGTACCACTGTTGGCATGCTCTATGGGGTGGTGATCCCCAACCAGGGATCCGTGCACATGAACGGCATCGACCTGCACAAGCATGGGGCGGTGGCGCGACGGCTGATGGGGGTGGTGACCCAAGATGACAATTTGGATCCCGACTTGGACGTGGTGGGCAATCTGATTGCTTTTGCTCGTCATCATCGTCTGGTGGGTCAAGAGGCCGTCTATCGAGCCGCCGAGGTGCTGGAATTGGTGGGCTTAGTCGGGCGCGAAAAGGCCAATGTTGAGGAGCTATCGGGGGGACTCAAGCGGCGACTGGTGCTGGCGCGGGCTTTGCTGAATAACCCGAAGGTGGTGTTTTTGGATGAGCCTACCACCGGCCTGGATCCCGATGCCCGACAGGATTTCTGGAAACTGGTGACGTTGCTAAAGCAGGCGGGACGGGGAGTTTTGTTGACCACCCACTATATGGATGAGGCTGAACGCCTCTGTGATCGACTGTTGTTGATGCAGCAGGGGCAGATCGTCGATCGGGGCACGCCGCTGGAACTGATTCACCGCACCGTGGGATCCCATGTGGTGGAGGTGGACGGCATTGATGCCACAGTCGTCCAGAGCTTGGCAGAACGAACGGGAACTTGGTGTCGACCCTTCAGCACCGGACATCTGTTGGTGCTGCCAGAACAGGGATCCCATGAGATTTTGAGCCAGTTGGAAGCACAGGATCCCAGTCGCCTTTTGCACCGCAAGGCCAACCTAGAGGATGTGTTTTTGCGTTTGACAGGAGCCAGATTATGACCGGACACTTGCCTCCCCTGACAACTACCAACCTGACAACTACCAACCTGACAGAAACTGAACCCCCTATGGCTCAGGATCCCCATCGTTCTCTGGGGGATCAGCTCTGGGGCATCTATTCCGTCTGGCGTCGCCATGCCACCGTCTACCAAAAAACCTGGCTGGTCAACTTTTTGCCCCCGATTACGGAGCCGCTGGTCTATCTCCTGGCTTTTGGCTATGGACTCACCCCGATGATGGGGGAGTTGTTCTATCTGGGTCAGCCTCTCACCTATCCTCAGTTCATCGGCCCTGGCATGATCGCTGTGGCGCTCTTGTTTCAGGCTTTTTTTGAGGCTAGCTATGGCAGCTTTATTCGGCTGCACTATCAGCACACGTGGCAAGCTCTGCTGACGGGGCCGCTATCCTACACGCAAGTTTTTGTGGGGGATATGCTCTGGGCGATGACGAGAGGCATGATCTCTGGAGTGGTGACGGGCTTGGTCACGGTGATATTGGGCTTTTATTCCTGGCAAGGGCTACTGGGATCCCTGCCGGTGATGCTCCTGGCCTGTGGTATGTTTGCGGCAATGGGACTGTGGACGGCAGGATTGGTCAAAACAGTGGATCAGATCAACGTGCCCATCTTTATGTTGGCAGTGCCGATGTTTGTGCTCTGTGGCACCTACTTCCCCCGCGAAAATCTGCCGGGAGTGGTGGGCTTTGTGGCCACGGTGTTGCCCCTGGCATCAGTGGTAGACTTACTGCGCTGGCCCTTAGGTCTGCCTCCCTACTGGCCCTTACAGCTGTTGTGGATCCTAGTCTTATTAGGGATCCTGAGTAAGTTGGCCCATCGCCAGATTGCCCGTCGGCTATTTGCCTAAGCTAGGCTAATGGCTCCATCAAACCAGACCCTGAGGATCCCCCTATCCCCCTGATGAAACTGGCCCCAGTCTTATCTCTACTGCTAGTCCTCAGTCTGTCCACTGCTGGCTGTAGCGCCCCCGATCCTACTAGCGAGGTTACGGATCCTGTTGCCCCGACTGGGGATCCCTCTCCCAATGCCGCCCCCGATTTGACCTATCAAGACATCACCTTGACCGAAACCCTGCCCGATGGCCGCATTTTGTGGCGACTGACAGCAACAGTGGCTCAATTTGAGGCGGATCAAACCACTGCTCGTCTGGAGGCGGTAACGGGTGAACTATTCGATGCAGAAGGGGATTCAGTCCGCATCCGAGCCAGAGTGGGACAGGTCTACCCCACCGAACGGCGACTGGTGCTGGGGGCAGGGGTGCAGATGCAAGCCTCTCGCTACGGGATCCAGATGACCGCCGACTCCGTGGAATGGCGGGCGGATGACAATGTATTGGAGGCCCAAGATCAGGTCAAGTTGGCCTATTTCGATCCCTTTCCCGAAGAATTACCATCGGGGTTAGAGCTGCAATCGGAACAGGGATCCCTTTGGCGGGCGGAAGGATCCCGGCTCACCTTCGACTTTGCCACCGAGCAGTTGAGGTTATGGCGACCCGAACAACAACGGATTCAGGCGTACTTTCAGGATCCCGCTCTCTCGCTGCAAGCCCTCGATCTAGTCTGGGATCCCCAAACCGATCAACTACGAGCCCGTGACCAGGTGGTGATCGAGGATCCCGAGCGCCAGCTCACCCTGACAGCGGCCCAATTGATCAGCCAGATCAGCGCCGAGACCTTGAGCCTGACCGGAGGGGCTTATGTGCGGGGGCAGCAGAGCAATCAGCAATTGTGGGCCGATCGGCTGGACTGGTTAATTGGGGATCCGGTCATTGAGGCGACAGGCA
>JBHJNR010000041.1:0-12875 GCA_050330615.1 Cyanophyceae cyanobacterium | reverse complement strand
TGGTTGAGCACAATGCGAGCACTCAAGGGGCATTGTAGAAGGCTGTAGATGCCTTAATTAGAAGTTAATGAAACCTTATTCTAATCATATCTTAATCATAATCCAATCATATCCTAACCTTAGTCTTTCACTGGTAAGTTGAATTGCGATCAAAAAAACCAAAGGACTGAATGTATATGCTTAGTCGGAAAAGCTTTTTATCTATTGTAGTATCAGTTCTTACGGCAACTGCAGTTAATCATCATTTTGAGAAGGGTGTTGCAGCTCAAGAACCCATTACAATTGAATATTGGCATATCAATTCTGAATCTTTTGGCGGCCCTACGGTTAAAGAATTGGTCGCGGAATTCGAGAGTCAGAATCCTGGCATTAAAGTGAATGAGCAATTTCAGCCTAACTCATATACAGGTTTATTGCAGAATGTGCAAACAAGACTTGCTGCACAAAATCCCCCCGACGTTGCTCAGATTGGCTATCTTTTTGTAGACTACGTATCCGAAAATTTCCCCATCAAGCCAATAAATGAGCTGGTGGAAGAATATGATGGCCAAGCGATGCTTGATGCTGTGGAAGAAAATGTAATTAACTTATCAAGCCGAAATGGCTCCCTCATTGGTATGTCCTATTCTCTTTCTAATACAATTACTTACTACAATGCAGATATGTTCGAACAGGCAGGTCTAGATCCCGATAGCCCACCTGAAACTTGGGATGAATGGTATGAAGCAGCATTGATTATAAAAGAGGAGACAGGAAAACCAGCGATTTATGTCCAAATCTTAGATGATAATTGGACAACACAAGCAATGATGGAATCCAATGGTGGTAGCATGATTGCTTGTGAGAACGGAAAGGTAAGGGCTACATTTGATAGATCTGAGAACATAGAAGCCCTGCAGTTCTGGGCAGATATGATTGAAGAAGGATTGGCATTAAATGTATTAAGTACTCAAGGGGAGCAGGCTTTTCTGGCAGGAGAAGTAGCAACCTATATGACAACTATTGCTAAGCGTAATAACTTAGAAACCAATTCAAGCTTTGACTTACGTGGTACTACTTTCCCTGCATTCACAGGTAAGGAAACCCGTCTACCTGGAGGCGGAAACACATTGGTAGTATTTTCACAGGATCAAGAAAAGCAAGAAGCTGCATTTAGATTTATCGAGTTTCTGCATTCTGCCGAAAGCTTTGCAACCTGGACAAGAGGAACTGGCTACGTTCCACTTAATCGAGATACTCCTGAAGTTCTTGGGGATTTTCTAACTGAGAACCCAATCCAAGAAGTTGCAATTCGTCAAATGCCCAACGTCGTGACTTGGATTACTTTCCCTGGAGCTGATGGATTGGCCGCCCAACAAAGTTTGTTTGCTGCTAGCCAACAGGCTTTCTTAGGTCAGATGAGTGCAGAAGCAGCTCTGCAAGCATCTGCTGCAGAGGTGAACAGCCTTTTGGCAAATGAATCTTGCGAATAAATATGGCATAAAAGTGTTTTAGATGTCCCTATCCAAGATCAAACTCAGTAAATAACTGAGGATTATCATATCAGACACATCTGGGATGATTTGGCTTGTGATCCCAATAGTTTGATAGATGTGATCAAAGGATAGGGATATTTCTTTAAAAGGAAAAGTAGCACCAATGGAAATCAATCCCTCAAACCAGAGACTTTCAATTCCTCATTTCCAAGCCATAAAGAAAGAAAGGGTTCAGATTTGGCCTTATTATTACCTTGCTCCGGCATTAATAATCTTTAGTATTTTTCTGTTCTTCCCTTTGTTCAAAACCTTGCAGATAAGTCTATACAACTGGAATTTGATCTCCCCGAATCGCACTTTTGTGGGCTTAGATAATTATTTGTCTTTGATTGTGAGTCCAAACTTCTGGAAGATAGTCTGGCAGAGTGTACTCTATATGATTGCAGCACTGCTTGGTAATTTTCTGTTTCCTTTGGTCTTGGCTCTTCTGACAACTAGGTTTTCAGACTTAGAGGCGGGGTTATATCAAAGTCTGATTTTTGTTCCAACTGTTGTTCCAGTTTCAATTGGTGCCTTGATTTGGCTTTGGATATATTTGCCAACTGGAGGGCCACTGAGTGTAATTTCATTAGCTCTCTTCAAGACGCCATTGACTTGGCTAAATGATCCCAGCTTTGCCCTTTGGGCAGTTGCTATTGTCACAACATGGAAATTCATGGGATTCAATTATCTCTTTCTCTTGGCAGGCTTAAAGGCAATACCTAAATCTTTTTTGGAAGCCGCTAAGCTAGATGGAGCCAAAGGATGGAGATTACAGGGAAAGATAATCCTCCCGCTCCTCACTCCAACTCTATTATTTGTCTTCCTAACAACAATTTTACAAGCCTTGGATAATAGCTTTGTCCCAATCCAGATTTTGACACTAGGAGGGCCTGTAGGGTCAACTACGCATCTACTCTTTGGTATCTACCAAGATGGTTTCCGTTTCTTTCGGGCTGGACAGGCAAGCGCAATGGCTGTGGTGAGCCTACTATTTCTAGCTGGAGCCATTATCTGGCAATTTCGTCTCTTAGATCAGAAGGTGAATTATGAAAGATAAAGTTCTGCAAATAATAGCACGAGAGATACTGCCTAGAGTTGTTTTAGGTTTTGCAGTTTTGTTGGTGTTATCACCCTTGCTCTATATGATTGGAATTAGCATGAAAACAGGTTCTGAGGTTTTTGCAAATCCAGCAAACCCATTTCCTGTAAGTCTTAATTTTGAGAATTATCTATCCGCAATATCGAAGCTCAATTACTGGCGTATGCTTTTTGTAAGTATCGCTTATGCTCTCGGTGTTACACTGGGGCAGATATTTTTAGCCCTCCCCGCAGCTTATGTATTTGCTTTTGCAAATTTTCCTGGCAGGGATTTACTATTCAGTATTTTTTTAGGTACTTTGACAATTCCTTTCGTAATCACCTATATTCCTAACTATCTTCTGCTCTCGCAATTCAAACTACTCAACAGCCTGCCGGGTATGATTCTGCCTCAACTGGCAAACGCTTATGGAATTTTTTTATTGCGACAGAATTTTCACTCTTTCCCTAAATCTGTAATAGAAGCCGCAAGGATTGATGGTTTAAATCATTGGAGTATTTTATGGAAAGTCCTAGTTCCTCCGCATCTTCCTGTCTTAGTAGCCTTAGGGGTTTATATTTTTGTAAACACCTGGAATCAGTATGTCTGGCCTTTGCTTGTGGCCCAGACTCCTGAAATGTTTACCTTGACCGTAGGAGTTCAAAACTTTGCAAATGGAGAAGGCGGTAGTAATTGGCCAGCATTGATGGCAGCATCAACACTCGCAATTCTTCCGACTCTAGTTATCTTTCTTCTTGTTCGTCAACAGATTCTCAATACTCTAACTGAAGGAGCAGTGAAATAATGCGAGTTCTTTTTTTTGGTGATGTGGTTGGGGAAGTAGCAGTTCAAGCTTTGGCTAATCATCTTCCTCAATGGCGTGAAGACTATAGTGTTGATCTGGTAATTGCAAATGCCGAGAATTCTGTTCTGAGTAATCCTGACAATCCTACCTGTGGCTTTGGGATCACTCCTACTACCGTTAGTATGCTTTTGTCTGGAGGAGTAGATATCATAACCGGTGGGAATCATTCTTGGGATGCTCCAGAAGCAACAGAAGCTCATTCTCACCCTTCTGTAATCCGACCACTTAATATTATCGAGAGTATGCCTGGGCAAGGGATTATTTCTCTTGATATCCAAGGGGAAACTGTTGTTGTGATCAACTTGATGGGTTCCAGCGCAGCGACCTCTCGTTATACCTGCACAAATCTACTTGAAGCGGTTGAGTCACAGCAATTCCCAGAGAAGTGCAAGATTATTATCGACATTCATACTGAGTCGGTCTTTGAAAAAATTCAATTTGCAAATGCTTTGGATGGTAAGGTTGCAGCCATTCTTGGTACACATACCCATGAACCCTCTTTACTCATGCACCATTTGCCCAAAGGCACCTGTTTTGTTACTGATGTTGGCATGAATGGGCCATCTGGTGGGATGTTGGGTATGCTGCCTGATTTCTTTGTCCATCGGATTAGGCAAAAAGAGAACTCTATTCCGCTCCAGCTGGCTTCAGGGCCTATTCAACTTGGTGCTGTTCTTTTAGACCTTAATCCAAATGCTTCCTCTATTGTGAAACGCTTCAAGCCCATGGATTGGTCTGGTGTTCATCCTGAGTAGTTCGTGTAACCCAATCTGCAACATGTGAGCATCTCCTATGTCTGGCATCCGTTTGGAAAGAGTTAATAAGGTCTATCATGGACGCAAACAAGTTCATCATGCTGTTCGTGACCTTGATTTAGAGGTTTATGAAGGTGAGCTATTGGTTCTAGTTGGGCCTTCTGGCTGTGGTAAAACTACCACACTAAGAATGGTTGCCGGACTAGAAACGATGTCAACTGGTTCAATCTTCATTGGAGACAGACGAGTTGATGATTTAGATCCTGGCGCGAGAGATATCGCTATGGTCTTTCAAGACTATGCGCTTTACCCTCATTTAACTGTTTACGAAAACATGGCTTTTGCGTTGCAAAATCGGCGTGTCCCTAAAAACGAGATCGATGCTTCTGTTTTCAAGGTAGCTGAATTAATGGGCTTACAAGACCTCCTTCGTCGAAAGCCAAAACAGTTGTCTGGAGGTCAACGTCAAAGAGTTGCAGTTGGTCGAGCAATGGTACGTTCCCCAAAAGCATTTTTATTTGATGAGCCACTTTCCAATCTGGATGCTCAGCTTAGGGCCCAGGTGCGGGTAGAACTCGCAGACCTTCATCGACGCTTGGGGTCTACTATGCTCTATGTCACGCATGATCAAGTTGAAGCCATGACCCTAGGGGATCGGATCGTAGTAATGAAGGATGGAGTTATTCAACAGATTGATACCCCTTCTAACTTGTATCGTTACCCAGCAAATGATTTCATCGCTCGATTCATTGGCACACCACCTATGAATATCATTAACGATTTCATTCCTAATCAATGGCTAGGAATTCGTCCTGAGGATATACGTATTGTAGATTCTCAAAGCGGGCAAGCACGTATGGTCGTTTATGTTTATGTCGTAGAACATCTTGGCTCCGAGATCTTGATTCATACTCGCAGGGAATTAACATCTAAACTTAATACAATCGTAGTCAAGATATCCTCTGATTCACCAAGGCCTGTTCCTGGAGAAAAGATTGGTATCACCTTTGCAGACGCAGCAGTTTCTTGGTTTGATCCTCAGTCAGGCATACGTTTATCTAAAGAAGTAGCTTCGGCTATGTTGACATAATAATTATGCTGCTGCTTCTTATCTTATTTTTCTGATTTAAATCTCTCCGCTGCCACCTGATCACTATACACTTGCTGGACAATAGGGGCTTCGGCATAAATTCTTGTCGTTATACAGTCTTGTCGGCATAGGCTTTTGAGAGATCTGGATCTTTGCGTCCTCAACACCGGAGAAGAATCCAGCTAAATGACTTTCCCTGAGCAGGAGATGGTCTAGGATTGGACGTCATACCTTTGTCTCGATACCCATTTGTCTCGTTACCAAGGCTGCGGCTACGGTGCGGGTCTGCTGCTGGAGACAGGTAAGATAATAGAGCTCGAATCCTGCTAGATGGGGGCATTGATCGTCGTGCTGCTGGTTATCGACAACTACGACAGCTTCACCTACAACTTGGTGCAATATCTGGGGGAATTGGGAGCAGACCCGCTGGTCTATCGCAACGACCAAATTACCCTGGCTCAGATCCAGGACTTGGATCCCGTTGGGATTGTGATTTCCCCTGGGCCGGGACGACCCGAGGACGCGGGCATCTCAATGGATGTGATCCGAGACTTGGGATCCCAGTTTCCGATCTTGGGGGTGTGTCTGGGCCATCAGTGTATTGGGCAGGTGTTTGGCGGCCAGATCGTTGGGGCACCGCAGCTTATGCACGGTAAAACCTCTCCGGTCTATCACCAGGGAGGGGGGGTATTTCAAGATTTACCGGATCCCTTTGTGGCTACTCGCTACCACAGCTTGATCATTGATGAAGCGACGTGCCCCGCCTGTCTAGAGGTCACCGCTTGGACACCCGAAGGGGAACGGTCGTTGATCATGGGGGTGCAACATCGCCAGTACCGACACATCCAAGGGGTACAATTTCACCCGGAAAGTATTTTGACGGAAGTGGGCAAAACTCTGTTGGGCAACTTTTTGACTGCTTTGGAGGTCAAGACTTCTCAGCAGAAGGTCAGCCGAGTGCAACCCCAGGCCGCTTTTGTCAATGTTGTCACAGCAAGGATCCCGTCGGTATGAATCGCCGCCAATTTGCCCGTCATGTCTTGCAATATGCTGGGGTCGGCTTTGGGGCTAGCCTTGGGGCTGAGGTACTGGCCCATCTGGGTTCAAATCGTCTGGGATCCCTGTCTGCCCAAGAGCTGCCGCTGCCCCCACTGGATAGCCCTGTGGCGGAGCCTACCCTCAGTGCTGTGTCTGGATTGGGGGTTTCCCTGGCCTGGCTCCAGCACAGCTGCGTCCTATTTCAGGATCCGGCTATGCGGGTGCTGGTAAATCCATTTCGGGCGATTGGCTGTACAGCGGGATATCCGGAGCCAGTGGTGGATGCAGATCTGGTTTTGATCAGTAGCCGCCTATTTGATGAAGGGTATCTAGAAATCGTACCTGGCAATCCTCGGGTGCTGCTGGATCCAGGCGACTATCGGGTGGATGGGATCCGCTTTCAGGGGGTACGGATGGCTCATGATGCCACCACCCCACAGGGCAATCGATTTGGCACCAATGTCGGCTGGCGTTGGACACAGGGTGGCGTTGATATCGTCCACCTGGGGGGGGCAGCGGCACCGATCAACCGTGAGCAAAGTATCCTACTGGCCCGTCCCGATCTATTGTTGATCCCGGTGGGCGGTGGCCCCAAAAACTACGATCCCCAAGGGGCGCGGGCGGCGATTGATGCCCTCCAGCCCAAACTGGTCATCCCCACCATGTATCGCACCGACGCCGCTGATGACAGTTGTGAGCTGGGATCCCTGGATGCATTTCTCGCGCTGGTGGGGGGGGCGGTACAGCAGTCCCCTGGCAATACGCTGTTGGTAACGCCCCAGAGTTTGCCCCCGACTGGGTTTGCGGTGGTGACATTTGGCAGTTAGGGCCAAGGATACTTCCCTCAGTTGTCAATCCCCTCTTGGCTCCCAACCCGTGGCAGGCGATAGAGTCGGGATAGAGTGAAACAGCTTTGCAGGAGGATCCTCATGACTGAGCCTTTCGATCCCGGTTCTGTGCCCAATACAGCTAGCCCCGCGCCAGATCCGGCTTCTCCCCAACTGGATCCCCCGATTGAGCCGGACTATTGGCAGTTGGTACAACAGCAGCTCAGCCAGTTGGGCAAGACTATCGAGACAGTGGTGCAAGGGATCCCGACCCAAACGGATCTCGCCTTCCAGCAGGCTATGGCCTCGGCCCAACTGCAACTGGGGGGAGCCCCCCGTGATGCCAAAGATCGCCTCAGCTTGGCCTTGGCCTCCTATCGCATCACCCAGGAGTTGCCATCGCTACAAGCCGAGGTGGAAGCTATTGCCAATCTCCTCACCCCCAAGCAGATCGAGGTGGTGCTGGCGGCAATCTCAGGGGCGATGGAGCGGGCTTTGCTAGCCAGTTGCTTTTATCATGTGGCACCCGAGAAATTGAATCCAGCGCCCTTACCCAGGGATCCCGATGGAGATACAGCCGCTGAAGATGAGGCAAAACCCACAGTCCAGTCCCTCCAGTCTTGGGTCGAGCTGCAACAGATCAGTGCCCGCAACTATGGATTGAGTGGCCTGCCGCTGGTTTTAGACCGCCAGGGATCCGTTGATATCGACACCTCGGCTGTGTTGGTGACAACGCTGGTGGCGATTGAGGTGGCGGGGGCGACAGCGGGGGTGGTGCTGCAACTGCTGGGATCCCCAGAGTTAAAAAAATTGTTGGCCAGTGATGCCAAGCTGCGGCGGCAAATCCTCAAGAAAGGGGGTAAAACCCTGACCCAACAGCGGGATCCCGAGCATCTGGCCCGCCTACTCAAAGATGAGGAGCCGGAGTCTGATGATGGCTATCTCTGGTTGACCTCCTTGGGGATCCAGGGGGCACAGGTGGCGGAGTTTATCGGATTACAGATCCGCTCGATTGTCCGTAGCGATTGGCTGCGGTTGGCCATTCCGATCCCGCTAGTGCTGGAGGCCCTGCAACTGTTGACTAGCGATCTGGTGTTGAGCGTGGGCACAGCGGTGGAGTCCAATTTAGAGGCCACCGGAGCCGCCCGCCGCATTGAGTTGGTTTTGTCTGCCTTGCCCCTAGCCCGTCGGATCCCTACCCCGAGTCAAGTGGCTGAATCTGCCGAAGCAGTCTTGCAGAAAGCAGAAACCCAGCTGCGTCCCCTATTGGCCCAACAATTACTCAAAGCTGCCGATACTTTTGATCCCCAGCTACGCAACAAAAATCTGAATCAACTGGGGCAGCAACTGAATCTGATCAACCCCTTTCAGATCTTGCAGGGGTGGAGCAGCCGCGAATGGGTGATCCGCTTGCGGGAGACGATGGAGGATCTGTGGCAGGACTACCCCACCCTGGCGGTGCTCCAGACTTATGTGGTGGGCCTAGAAGATAGTCAAGATCTCGGTCGGACAATGGAACAAGCCCAAGCCCTGCGACAACTGAGCAAAGCCCTCAACCCTCAGGATCCCTCCTCAGAACAGGGATCCCAGGGTGATGAATAAGCGTGCTGACGAGGGAGATCAACCGCAGCGGGTTTAGAGTTTTGCCACCAATCACTCTTGGACAGTGTTGCGCAGGGCTTTGATTTGGCCTCGTTTGGTTTTGTGGTCGAGTCGCTTATTGCGAGCACTTTTGGAAGGCTTGGTGGGTTTACGCTTGGTGGGGGTGATGGTAACGCTTTGAAGTAGGGTTTGGAGGCGTTCGAGGGCGTCTGCTTTATTCTGCTCTTGGGTGCGGTGTTGCTGAGCTTTGATGATGATGATGCCCTCTTTGGTAATGCGGCTATCCCCCAGTTGCAGCAAGCGTTCTTTGTAAAGTGGTGAAAGGGAGGAGGCATTGATATCAAAGCGCAGGTGGATGGCGGTGGAGACTTTGTTCACATTCTGGCCCCCAGCCCCTTGGGAACGGATAGCCGTGAGGTCAATGTCGCTGAGGGGGATGGCGGTGCGTTGGGTGATTTGCAGCAAGCTAGTCTGAGTCAAGTGATTGAATACTCCCATGATTGCTCTTCTTTCCAGTCTCGTGTCTGCGCCAGAAGCCCTAGAGCTGGCTGAGGCTTCAGGAACAGCCCTATCCCAGTTGATCACCACAGCCGGCCGCATCCGAGATCAAGCCTGGGGAAAGGTCTTGACTTATTCTCCCAAAGTCTTTCTGCCCTTGACCAATCTGTGTCGGGATCGCTGTGACTATTGTGGCTTTCGCCGATCTCCTGGTGAGGCGGGCGAGTGGACGATGTCGCCGGAGCAGGTGATTCAAACCCTCGATCAAGCCCATACTCAGGGATGTATTGAGGCGCTGTTTTGTTTGGGGGACTCACCGGATCAGTTTCCCTCCTATCGGCAATTGTTGTCGGACTGGGGCTATGCCAACACTACCGACTACCTGTTTTGGGCGGGAGAAAGAGCCTTGGAGAGAGGGTTGTTGCCCCATACCAATGCTGGGATCCTGTCTGCTGAGCAGATGCAACACCTCAAAGGCGTCAATGTCAGCTTGGGATTGATGTTGGAATCCGTCAGCGAGAGACTGTGTGAACCCGGTATGCCCCATCACCATGCCCCCGACAAACATCCCCACATTCGCCTCAAGATGACTGCCGAAGCTGGAAAGCTGGGGATCCCGTTTACCTCCGGTCTACTGGTGGGGATGGGGGAAACCCCTCAGGAGCGGGTGGAAACCCTAGTGGCCATCCGGCAGCTGCATCAGGCGCATGGTCATATTCAGGAGGTGATCGTTCAACCCTTTCGCATCGGATCTATGACCCCCCTGACTGATGCCTCTGAGCCATCTGATGAGGATGTGGTGCGAACGATTGCTCTGGCGCGTTTAATCCTGCCGCCAGAGGTGAGCGTACAAACGCCCCCCAACCTCAATGCCACACTGCTCTCCCAGCTGATCGAGGCCGGGATCAATGACTTTGGCGGCATCTCTCCCATCACCCCCGATTACATCAACCCCGATCATCCTTGGCCACATCTGGATCAACTGGCTCAGCTCTGCACACAATGGGGTTTTCAGCTTCAACCGCGCCTGCCGATCTATCCGCAGTATCAGCACCGAGACGGCTTCCTGGCTCCCCAGCTTCAGGATCCCGTGCGACTATGCCAGGATCAACTCTCTGCTCCACTTCCCCCAGACCTATGACACTATCCCCGCCTACCTTGGAAACCTGCCTCAGAGACGTGAGTGCCGATATTCGCTCCATCTTGGAAGGCTGTCTGGAAGGCAACCCTTTGACCTGGCAGCAGGGGGTGCGGTTGAATCAGGCGCAGGGATCCGATCTGTATGCCCTCTGTCTGGTGGCCGATCAGTTGCGCCGCCTCCAGGTGGGGGATCAGGTCACCTATGTGGTCAATCGGAATCTCAATTTCACCAATGTCTGTGTCCGAGCCTGTCGATTTTGTGCTTTCTCTCGCACCTTGACCTCTGGCGAAGGCTATCTGTTGCCGCCAGAAGAGATCCTCCGACGCTGTGTGGAAGCGCAGCAGTGGGGGGCCACGGAGGTCTGTCTCCAGGCGGGATTGGCTCCTGGGGTGACGGGCATGACCTATGTGGAACTGTGTCGCTCGATTCATCAAGCCCTCCCCGATCTGCACATCCATGCCTTCTCGCCCGAAGAGATCAAATATGGGGCGGCTCAGTCGGGGCTATCGATTCAGGAGCTATTGCAGGCTCTTAAAGAAGCGGGACTGGGATCCCTGCCCGGCACATCGGCTGAGATTTTGGATGACGAGATCAGGGATCGGATCAGTCCGGGCCGGATCACCACCGCCGAGTGGATTGAGGTGATCCAGACCGCTCATCGCCTAGGGATCCCCACCACCTCCACCATGATGTTTGGGCATGTGGAAACGGTGGCCGATCAGATGCGCCATATGGATCTGTTGCGCTCAATTCAGCAAGAGACCGGTGGGTTTACCGAGTTTGTACCCCTTTCCTTTGTCCATCAAGAAGCGCCGCTGTTTCTGCGATCTGTCTCGGCCACAACCCGACCAGGCCCAACCGGACATGAGGTGACTCGGCTCTATGCCATCAGTCGTTTGATGCTGGGATCCTCGATTCGCAATATCCAAGCCTCTTGGGTCAAGGAGGGCTGGCGGCAGGCTCAGGGATTGTTGACCTGTGGGGTCAATGATCTGGGAGGGACATTGATCAACGAGAGCATTTCCACCAGCGCGGGAGCGAGCCACGGTCAATTGATGCAACCCGCAATGCTACGTCATGGCATCCGCGATGCAGGCCGGATCCCGGTGCAACGATCAACCCTCTATCAGCCGTTGCAGGTCTTCTCTTCGGATCCCAGTCAGGATCCCGTGGATCCCTTAGATCACGTTCAGGATGCCGAGGCAGAGTTTGGATCTTATGAAAGCCTGACTCAGGATCCCCGTTTTCGCTATTCGCGGGATCTCGCTAAGAAGTAGGCAAGGAAGGCCAGCCAAACTCCTGTAAAGCCGGTAGAAAGTTGCGATTCTCGTGGCCCGACTGGCTCAGCTTGGTCAGGGCAAACCGTTGGAGGGGGGGCAGAGCCTGCCAAAACTCTAGCGAAACCTCAATCTGACGCTCATTCGCCTGGGCTAGCACTGGCTCGGGGATCCGGTCTCCTTGATCCCAGAGGGGAGCAGGATCGGGATCAAATAGTTTGGACTCCTCTTGACAACATGCTCTGACTAGGCCGATCAAATGCTGCCGATACGCAGCACTTTCTAGCAAACTTTCGCAGGGCATCATTACCAAAACTTGGCGCTGATCCGTGGTCAATGCCATCCATTGATGCAGTTTGAGTTTGACCCCACTCAGGTCTAATTTGTACCTGACGCTCATGGGGATGCAGCGCAAAGACTGGGCGAAATCTTGCTCAAACTTAAACAGTGACATGGGATCCGGGGTGCTTAATCTGCTCCATTGTAGAAGTCATCGCCACGGGATCCCTTTTTCTCAAGGCCACAGCACAGGCTTTGAGCTCCGGTTGCCCAGACTCAGGACAACTGATCGGGTGGGTGAGGGCATTACATTCCGCTTGATCGGCCCACAAGAAGCCCCAGTGCATCGGCACAAAAACTGTCCCCGGTGGGATCCCTCGGGTGATTTTGGCCGGAAAATAGGCTTGCCCTCTGGCAGAACGGACTTCGACGGGATCCCCCTCTTGGACAGCTAATTTTTGGGCATCGCGGGGATGGATCTCGATAAAAGGCTCTGGGTGCATCTGGGTAATCTTGGAGATGCGGCCCGTGCGGGTTTGGGTATGCCAGTGGCCATACAGTCGGCCCGTGGTGAGGATATAGGGAAAGTCGGGATCCGGCGGCTCTGCCAACCCCCGAGAGTGATAGGGCACAAACCGCGCTCGCCCCGTCGGGGTGGGAAAGTGGAGATCGGTATAGAGTCGTTTCGGCTGGGATCCCTGCTGTACTGATCCAGCTGGGGCGGGCCACTGCTGCGGGCCTTGGGCCAATAGGTCATGGCTGAGGCCAGAGTGGTCACAGAGTCGTCCTTGGGTGAGGCTGGCAAACTCGGCGTAAACCTGGGCTGAGGTCTGGAACTGAAACTGATCCGCAATGCCCAACCGTCGCCCCACCTCCGCAAAGATCCACCAGTCCGGCTTGGCCTCTCC
>JBHJNR010000040.1:0-7980 GCA_050330615.1 Cyanophyceae cyanobacterium | reverse complement strand
GGGCTTCAGATTGAGAAGGTTTTTCCTGGAAATCAGTGATCAGACCAGCTTCATTGGTGACAACAACACCATAGCTAGAGACTTCATCCAAAGGCACCTGTCTGAGCACAATGGTGGCGATCGAGTTCTTGGATCTGTGGAAGTCTAGAACCTGAGTGATATCGAGATCAATCAGGGCATCGCCACAAAGGACAATAAAGGTTTCATCAAAGAAGCCAGAGAAATCTTGTATCTTTCTCAGCCCCCCTGCGGATCCCAAAGCATTCCCAACTGGTCTGCCCTCCACAAAATGCCCTTCAAAAGAGAAGCCCATTTTGACATCCCATTGATGGCCATCACGAAAATAATTTTCGATTTGATCGGCCAAATGGCTGGTGTTGACCATGATCTTGTCAACACCATTTCTCTTAAGCAGCTCCACCAAGAACTCCATGACCGGTTTTTGGAGGATTGGAATCATGGGTTTGGGCATTAGATGGGTGATGGGGCGAACCCGTGTGCCCTTTCCAGCCGCCAGAATCATTGCCTTCATGGATCCTTCTCCTTGTACCATGAATTATCTGAATCTATTCCAAGCTGGCCTTAAAGTCTTCTAGGGATGAGTAGATCTCAAAGACAGATTCCATTCCAGTGACAGAGAACAACAGTTGCACTTGCTTACTCATACCAATAAGACCAAGCCGTTTTTCAAGAGTTCGGCACGCTCTCAAGGATGAAATCAAGACGCTGAGACCCATGCTGTCCATGAATTTTACGTCACTTAGTTCTAAGGCTATGTGTGTCTTATTAGATTCAATGATCTCATTTAATTGAGCTCGAATCGTCGTGGCATTGGCTGCATTGACATTATTGGGCAGTGTGATGGCAGTTAATAAGTCTTCGCCTAGTTTCTCTTGAGTGTAATTCAGGTCAAAACTGGCCTCAGCCATGAGGGTTCTCGAATAAGATTAATTTGTTTGATACAGATATAGCAGATCTCTGCCTCAGAAACCAGGGATCCCTGATCAGGTCAACAGGATACTCATTCGCTAGGATCCCAGTCGCTAGGATCCCAGTCGTAAAGCTAGGGCAGCACGGGCTTCCTCTCGATCATCAAAATGAACTTTGGTGGTGCCCAAGATCTGATAATCCTCATGTCCTTTGCCTGCTATCACCACCGTATCTCCCGGCTGGGCGGCCAGAATGGCGGAGTGAATGGCCCGATGTCGGTCACCATCCACCTCTAGATCGACGCGGCCCACATCAATGCCCGCCACGATCTCAGTCAAAATCTGTTCGGGATCCTCAGTCCGAGGATTATCGGCGGTGACAATGACTCGATCGGCCCATTCAGCGGCAATCCGACCCATCTGGGGCCGTTTGGTGCGATCTCGGTCTCCCCCACAGCCAAAAACACAGATCACCTGAGCTTGGGCAAAAGGCCGCACCGCCCGCAATAGATTTTCCAGCCCGTCAGGGGTATGGGCATAGTCCACCACCACAGCAATATCTTGCTCATCCGTCAGCCGCACCGTCTCCATCCGCCCCGGCACCCCGCCAAACGTAGCCAGGGATCCCGCAATGGACTCCGGGGCAACCCCCAAATGCAGCACCACCCCGACTGCTGCCATCAGGTTGGACAGATTAAAGGATCCCACCAATGGCGAGTGCAAAGTCAGGATTCCGGTAGGCGTCTGCAACTCCACATCGGTGCCACCTCCTCCCCAGGTCACAGACCTCGGCCAAATCTGGGATCCCTGCCGATCATCGAGAGCATAGACCCAGGCCTCTGGCTGATGGCCAAGGGCTTGTAACTGCTGCAACACCCGTTGCGCCCCCCTATCATCGCCATTCAAGATCGCTCGCCCTGTTAGATAGTCGGGACTGAACAACCGCGCCTTGGCCTGCCAATAGTCCTCCAGCGTGGGGTGATAATCCAGATGATCTTGGGTCAGGTTTGTCCAGGCTGCTACCGCAAATGGGCATCCCCAGACCCGATCCTGAGCCAAAGCATGGGAACTCACCTCCATCACCACCTGCCCGCAACCCTGATCCCGCATGGTGGCTAACGTTCGTTGCAAGTCCACCGCAAACGGGGTGGTATGAGCTGCTGTTTTCTGATGAAGCAAGCCATCAGAATCTGTCCAGCGGCTGTAGAGCGTCCCCAGCAGTCCCACGGGATCCCCTTGCGACTTGAGCAGATGCTCGATCAGATGGGTGGTGGTGGTTTTGCCATTGGTGCCCGTCACCCCTACCAGAGTCAAAGCTGAAGCCGGGTGAGCCCAAAAGGTTGCCGCCAATTGAGCGGTGGCCCGTGACAACTCAGGTGTCGGTAACCGCAGGATCTGCTCTTGATAGGGATCCCAGTCTGGATTAAGCGCTGTCTCGGTGGAAATGAGAACTGCTGCTGCACCTGCTTGTAAGGCTTGGAGACCAAATTGACCGCCATCCACATGCTCACCTGGTAAACCGATAAACAGATCTCCCGGTTGGATCTGGCGAGAATCGGTGGTCATGCCTCGGATCTCAGGGGCAACCCTGGATTGCAGAAGGGGGCCTGTTCTCAAAACTGGCAGATCAGCCTGATGAAGTAGGTCAACGAGGTTCATGGCACAGCGAGAAAGGACTCTCCCCATCATGCCCTCCCCTCTCGGTCCCCGAAAACCACCCCAACTTGATTAACGCTCTACTCGATTCAGAATGGGAACCTGGCTACTTGTTCTGGGCATCAAACAACTCACCTGCTCCAAAGGAGTCGATATCAATGGCTTCTGATCCGCCCGCTACCAACATCGTCAACAGGGATCCCAGTTGCCACCAAATCAGCGTGGCAGTCCCGAGCACCAATACCGCTGCGATGATGCCCGCCACTTTCAGGCTCAGGCCCACCACCATCAACGTCGCCGTTGAAAAGGCCACCAGAGAGAGACACATGACCAGAAAAGTAAGGAGGATCCCAGGGGTTTGATACTTAATCCTGGTTTCTGTCTCGCGATTAATCTGCCACCAGGCCACCTGATACTCCAGCATGTCCTTAAAAACAATGCCGGACAAAATCGACACTACATTGGTCAGGATAATGACGGTGTAGATGGGAGGATTGACAAAGGGAGTCGGGTCATAAATCTCGTACATGGGGTTCCTCAGATACATAGAGACATCCTCTTCCCCTCATGCTCTTTCCCATTTAGGGGGAACTTAGTGGGAACTGCTATGAGAGCTGCTCAATGGCAACCGCCAAAGACATAAGCAGTGATTCAACAGCAGGACGCCGGTTTACGAATCTTAACATTACTCTTGGTGGAGCAGTGAGACCAATTAACCCGTGGAGCCATCACGACCTAAGGTAAGTCTGGATGAGAGCATGGGCTTCCCTCAACTGAGTTGCCTAAAAGTGGAAGGGGTAACCAAGGTACAGTAACGGTAACAAACCAATATTCTTGAACGTCCGTCAACGACACTGAGTTAATAGAACTCACCCTGCTTGACACTCCCGGATCCGGGTCAAGACAATAGGCTTGGGCACAATCTATATGATCCTGTCGTAATCCCTACTAAGCCATGGCTCTTACCCCCAACCCCTCCCAAGCTGGCTCTGGCAAAGGGGGATCCCCGCTAACCACTCACCTGCAAGAATCTGCCTCTGAATCCTCTCCCCCGCTTTCAGATGCAGACATGCGAAACTTGCCCCTGGGGCAACGATTATTGAGGGCGGGACTCCTCTCTCGCCAACAACTGGCTCAGGCGCTGCGGGAACAGCAGCAAAATCATCTGCGCTTGGGGGAAATTTGCTTAGAACATGGCTGGATTGAACCCGAGGATCTCTACAAATTTACAGCTAGCCACGAGCTCTGTCTGGGAGAGGTGTTAGTAGCGATGGGATCCCTGCAATCCAATCAATTGCGGGTGGCATTGGCTCAGCAGCGGCGATTTGGGCGGCGGCTGGGTGAAATCCTGGCCTGGAAGGGCTGGGTGGGCACAGATGTTCTCAATCAAGCCCTGGATATTCAAGCCCAACTCAAGCAGATGCAGATGCCCCGCGCTTGGGATGCCCTTCAGGTGGTGCTCAAATCCTCAGCGTCCAGACCTGTTGCTGCGTCAAGTCAGGACGATGAGGATGATATTGAAATAAAGGTGCCCATACCGCCTCACCTGCAATCACTGGCAACCCGTGAAGAACGGATTCTGCCCCCCTCTGCGATTGGGGTTGCCCGTCCCGATCCCAGCTCCACTGCTAACGGGAGTCCCACCCCTGAGAGACAAAAGACCACCACCTGGGGTGCCCCCAATCCCACCAGTCGGATCGCTGAACTAGAACTTGAACTCCAACTCAAGGAACAGGAGTGGAAAGCCCTCACTGCTCAGATGGAGACCCAAGTGGTGGATTTCCAAAGGGGCTATGAAGAGCGGATCCAGTACCTGGAAAATCGCCTTGAAGAACAAGAAGAGCAGCTTCAACTTAAATTTCAGCAAGAGGTGCAATTACGACGGCTACAGACTGAGATCGAGCGACTTGAAAAAGGATTTCAACAAGCCCGCCAAGAGTCCCAGCGTTCTCGCCGTCACCTAGAGCAAGCCCTCTCCGTGCGGGAACAGAAGCGAGCCCAAGCTGCTACCAAGCAGGCTGAGTGGCAGACCCAACTGGAGGCCAGTCAAGCTGAGACACAAGCCCTCGCCCACAAACTAGAAGCCCAAGCCCTGGAAATACAGGTGCTGCAGTTTCAGATCAAAACATTGGAAGCCCAGATTGAATCCTCCGGGGATCCCTCGCTAATGGGAAGTGGGGGTAGCAACGCCCCCCTAATGGCCTCTGCCCCACTGCCAGAGTGGGAGCAGCTCCGCCAGCAGTTGGAAGAGGTTCAAACCCAGCTCCAAGAGGCAGAAACCCAGCGAGAAGCTCAGCAGCGGGAGAACCATCAGTTGGAAGGGATGGTGGCCACCTATCGCCAGACTATTCAGGCCTTACAAAACAGCATCCAGCAACAGTCTCCGGTTCCGGCTGCTGCCCCAGCCAGCATCGCTCCAGTTGCAGCCTCTCGACCTACCTCGAAGGTAGTCAGATCCCCCATCACATCGCCCCCCCAGGCCCCGCCCACACCTGTCCCGTTGACCCCTTGGGCCCGCAACCTTTTTAATCAATTGGTGGCATCGGGCCTGATTGATGGGGATGGGGTCGAGCGAGTGATGAGCCAATGGCAACAGGGGGGAGGACGACTCACCCAAGTGATTGCTCAAGTCACCAACTTGAGTCCGGCCACCATTCGCTTTTTCTGCGACGGGGGCAGCGTGGCTCGGCAAGCCGGGTGTCGTCGCCTGGGGGACTTCCTGGTGGCAGCGGGACTGGTGCCCCAAGAGGTGATCAAAACCCTGCGCCGAGAGGGCATCTGGGAATCGCTGCAACAGGCCCAGGCTTTGGTGGAGCAAGGGATCCTTCCCCAAGCGACGGTAGACTATTTCTTGACCCAGTTTGTCGAGGATGCCTCTGTGTTGACGGTAGCTCCCAGCTCTACTACCGCCCCGACTACGGTAGGATCCCAGGCAGACTCAGAATCTCCCCTTGTCGATTAATATTTCTTGCTGATTAATTTCCCTTGCTCACCCGCTTGATCGCCACTTCAGACCAACCCGTGCTGTGGCTACAACAGCTCCGTCAGGATCCCTTCATTGCTGTGATCCGGCATCGAGATCCTAACTTGGCTCTGAAGATGGCTCAACTGGCTCTAGAGGCAGGACTTAACCAGATTGAGATCACCTCCACGGTGCCCCAGTTTGCTGAGCTGATCGCCACCCTGAGGCGCTGGCATCAACGGCCAGCCTGGATCGGAGCGGGTACCCTCACTAGCCAGGACAGTACCACCCAGGCCCTAGCTGCAGGGGCGGAGTTTTGGGTTTCCCCCATCAGGGATCCCACCCTGACTCAGGTGGCTCAAGAGGCTGGGATCCCAGTGGTGATGGGTGGATTGACCCCTACTGAGATCTGGCAGGCCCATCAGTTGGGGGCTACTGCCGTCAAGGTCTTTCCGGTGGTGGCGATGGGAGGAGCCTCCTATCTACAGCAGCTGCGGCAACCTTTGGCTGGGATCCCGTTGATTCCCACCGGGGGCGTGACCTTAGACAACGCTGGATCCTATCTGCGGGCTGGGGCGATGGCGGTGGGCATCGGTTCTGATCTGTTTCCCCCGGAGTGGTTGGAGCAAGAGGATTGGGGGGCCATTCGGCAGCGGATTGAGGTAGGGATCCACTCTCTCCGGGCCAGCCAGACGACGTTCTAAAATGGGAATTATTGTGCTCAGCTACCCCAGGATTGATCGATGTCCAGCTATCAAAAGATTGAATACCGCATCGGAACCGATGGTCAGATCTACGAAACGGTGCTTAATGGAGATGGAGCCAGTTGCACCCTCGAAACGGCTGGGATAGAGGCGGAGCTGGGCACAGTGCTCAAGCGAGAGCTCTTGCCCGAATACCAAAACTCAACCAAAAACTCAACCAAAAACTCAACCGAAAACTCAACCGAAGCTGAGGCAGCAACCCGTATCCCAAATCAGATTTAAGTGATCTCAGATACTGAGTTCCTCAGGATCCCAGTGTTTCCTTAAATATTAGTCCTGTTTCTTGCCCCTACGAATGGTTCCCCTCATGGAATACCGCCGCTTTGGTCGCACCGAGTTATCCATGCCCGTTTTTAGCTGCGGGGGAATGCGCTATCAACACAAATGGCAAGATCAACCCTGGGAAGAGATTTCAGCGGATAATCAACAAAGCTTAGAAGCCACCATCCGCCGTGCCTTTGAGGTTGGAATCAATCACATCGAAACCGCCCGAGGCTATGGCACCTCCGAGATGCAACTGGGGCGGATCCTTCCTCGTCTGCCTCGCGAACAGCTGATTGTTCAAACCAAAGTTGGGCCTCGCTCCGATCCTAACCAGTTTGTTGAGTTGTTCGAACGGTCGATGGGCTATCTCAATCTCGACTATGTGGATCTGCTTGGGATCCATGGCATCAACACCTGGGAGCAGATTGAGGATTGTGTCAAACCCGGAGGCTGTCTGGATCGGGTGCAGGAATGGATCCAACAGGGGCGGGTGCGCCATGTGGGATTTTCTACCCATGGGCCGACCGATGTCATCGTAGCTGCCATCAATACAGGACGGTTTGATTACGTCAATCTGCATTGGTACTACATTAACCAAAGCAACTGGCCCGCCATTACCGCAGCGCAAGCTCAGGATATGGGGGTTTTTATCATCAGTCCTTCAGATAAGGGGGGCAGACTCTACAATCCACCCACCAAGCTGGTGCAGCTCTGTGAGCCCCTTAGTCCCATGGTGTTCAATGATCTGTTTTGCCTCTCTCATCCGCAGGTTCATACCCTGAGCTTGGGAGCCGCCCGCCCCAGCGATTTTGACGAACATCTCAAGGTGCTGCCCTTGCTCGATCAGGCGGATAGCCTCTTGCTCCCGATCCTGGCCCGCCTGGAACAAGCCCTGATTGATACCTTAGGAGAACGGTATGCCAAGACTTGGCAAGAGGGTTTGCCGACCTATGATGCCACCCCAGGCGAGGTTAATATCTCTATGATTCTTCGGCTCTACCATCTGGCTACAGCCTTTGACATGGTGGAGTTTGCCAAGGAACGCTACAGCCTACTCGGCAATGGCGGTCAGTGGTTTCCGGGGCAAAAAGCTCATCAGGAAACTGCCTCAACTTTAATGACAGCCCTGCAACATAGCCCCAACCGTGAGCAAATCCTGCAAATCTTACCTCAAGCTGACCAACTCTTGGGGGGCACCGAGGGCAAGCGTCTCTCCCAAAGTGCGGGGTGAAAGGGGAAGATCAGAGGCTGTTTTTTGTACCCATACCCTTCCGTGAAATTACAGCCGTGTGAGGGTTGTGACCACTCTTGGGGCTTAGCCTTGAGTGTTTTTGGTTGAGTTGGCAACACATTAGGCGCATAAAACGGGGGGAGATCCCCCTGCTCAGAGCCAGAGGATGCCGCT
>JBHJNR010000039.1:0-8815 GCA_050330615.1 Cyanophyceae cyanobacterium | reverse complement strand
AGGCTGGGATCCAAGAAGTGCCCCTGTCGTTGGCTCAATCGCGCCTGAATCTGTTCACGGGATCCCCGCAGGTAGACCCACTCAATCTGGGATCCCTGTAGACCTTGGCGATAGGACTGCTTGAGGGCAGAACAGGCGATTACCAAGGATTTCTCCTGCTGCTCTGTCTGCTGGATCAGGGAGCCAATCGCTTGCAGCCAGTCGCGCCGATCCTCGTCATCCAACGGGATCCCTTGGCTCATTTTGGCGATATTGGCGGCGGAGTGCAGATCGTCACCATCCACAAATCGCCAGCCCAATTGGCGGGCCAGCTGTTGACCCACCGTCGTCTTGCCACTGCCCGAGACTCCCATCACCACAATGATCATGAGAACCTAGCCAGCCTGGGGGGTCTCAAGCTTGAATGCCATGACTTGTACCCCCACTACGGCTGCAACTTGGTCAACGCCGTTTGCACTTTGGCCAGAGCCAGATCAATCTCAGCCGGAGAGACGATCAGGGGGGGGACAAACCTCACCACATGGGATCCCGCTGGCACCAATAGCAGCCCTTCGGCCATTGCCTCCTTGACCACATCAGCAGCAGGGATCTGGGTGACAATGCCCTGGATCAGCCCCCAGCCCCGCACACTGGCCACCAAGTCTGGAAACTGATTGACCAGTCCCAGCAAACCCTGTTGGAGTCTCTGGCCCATCATGGCTGCATTCCAGACCAGGCTGTCCCGCTCCAGTGTTTGGCAGACCGCCAACCCCACCGCACAGGCCAGTGGGTTGCCCCCAAAGGTACTGGCATGATCGCCGGGTTGAAACACCGCACAATGATCGCGGCTCAACAACGCTCCAATCGGAAACCCGCCCGCCAACCCTTTGGCCAGGGTAAACACATCAGGCTCGATACCGAGGTGGCAATGTCCCCACATCAGGCCGCTGCGTCCCATGCCCACCTGAACTTCATCCAAAATCAACAGGATCCCGTGTTGGTCACAGACCTGCCGGATCCATTGGAAATACTCCCGTTCGCCAGGGGTGACGCCACCCTCTCCTTGCAACGGTTCTAACAAGATCCCGCTGACTCGACCGGCATAGCGCTTTAGGACGGCTGCTGTCCCGGCAATGTCGTTGTAGGGAACGTAGTCAAAACCGGGCACAAGGGGGGCAAAGTTTTTTTGGTATTTGGGCTGTCCGGTGGCGGTGATGGTGGCCAGGGTGCGACCGTGAAAGCTGGCATGAGCCGTTAAGATGACGGGATCCTCAATATTCAAAACGGTGTGGCCATACTTGCGGGCCAGTTTGATCGCTCCCTCATTGGCTTCTGCGCCAGAATTGCAGAAAAAAGCCTTGTCCGCACAAGAATGAGTCGTCAACCACTGAGCCAGCAGGGCTTGGGGCTTATTGAAGTAGAGATTGGAGACATGATGGAGGGCTTGGGCCTGTTGGGTCAGAGCCTCCACAAAAACGGGGTGGGCATGGCCCAAGGTGCAGGTGGCAATCCCCGCCACAAAATCTAGATACTCGCGGCCTGCATCGTCCCAAACACGACACCCTTGTCCTCGTTCTAGCGTGAGCGGATACCGACCGTAGGTATCCATGACATGGTGCTCAAATAGCTCAGGAGTCGAGGGTGCAGTGGCCGACTCAGTCGGCGAAAGGGTGAAAGTCATGGCAGGTGTAGTAAATAGTAAACGCTGGACTAACCCAGTATTGGCGCTAGTTTATCTCACCCACTCAATTGCGTGTGTAGTTACCTGAGACATCTCCCCGCTCTTTGTTAAGTCCAGCTAATCTAGGATGATGTCACTGCTTGGAATATTGTGACCGCTATGCCCGATGTTCTGGTGGCGAATGCCGTCACCCTCAGCGATATCCATCATCGACTCAAGATGGATCCCTGTTGGGATGGAGATTTCAGCGACTATCTCCAACTTCACCGATTCTCAGAAGGTGACTATGAGGATCTCCTCAAGATTCGCCAAAACCTTTTGCCTTATCTAGAATCAGGCACGATGACTGAGGGATCTGTCAAATTACTCATCTTGGCTCCTCTGATGAGATTGGCAGGTTTCTATCAAGCCCCCTTTCAGATTTTGGTGGAGGAGCGTGTCTCTGACATAGCGGCTGATGATGAAGATATCGAGATTCACGGTCGGATGGATCTGCTGGTGTTAAAAAAAACGCCCAGTGCGATCTTTTGGATAGTGATTGTGGAAGCCAAAAGTATTGCGTTTAGTGCTCAAGTTGGGCTAGCCCAGCTCTTGGCCTATACCTATCAGGGGCTACAACAGCAGCCGAAAGTCTGGGGGTTGGTGACCAATGGGCTGGATTTCCGGTTTGTTCTGGTTCAGCAAGGGGATCCCATCACCTATCACCCCATGCCGCTGTTGAATCTCCTGGAGCTGGAGGGATTGATCAAGATCTTGCAGGTTCTCAACGGGATCCGAGATCAGCTTTAGCTCAGAGGTTGATTTTTGACCAACAAAACCACCGCATGGGCAGCCATAGCCTCCCCGGCACCGACGGCATCGAGCTTTTCGTTGGTGGTGGCTTTGACGCTGACCTGATCGGCATCCAGATTGAGCGCTGCTGCCAATCGCGCCTGAATGCTGGGGATATGCGGCTTGAGTTTGGGTTGTTCCGCCACCACCACCGCGTCAATATTGTTGATCTGCCACTGTCGCTCTCGAATCAACTGGAAAACCTTTTGCAGTAGCACGATGCTATCGGCTCCTTTCCAGGCATCGTCCTCGGGCGGAAAATGCTGACCAATATCTCCCAACGCCAACGCCCCCAACAGAGCATCGGTGATGGCATGGGTCAACACATCCGCATCGCTGTGGCCCAGCAGTCCTTTTTCGTAGGGAATCGGGATCCCTCCCAAGATCAGATCCCGCCCCTCCACCAGACGATGGATGTCATAGCCCTGTCCGATCCGCATATTGGACATGATCGCCCCCTCAAAAATGATGCTGCCGCATGTTTAAGTCACGTGTGTTTAGACCACTGGTCTAAGCCACTCGTAACGACTGGGCCACCGCCAAAAAAGCGTCCTTGACCTGGGGCCAACGGGTTTCTAGGGTGGAGGCTGTGAGGGTAAACAGACGATGACGACTGACGGTCACCGCTACCACATCATGGCGGTTTTGAGAGGCCAGCTCTGTCTTAAACTCCAGCAAATAGTAGGTCAACTCAGGGGTTTGTAACTGACCAGCATTGAGCAACCGAGCGGTGCGGCCAGATCCAGGTGGGGCGATGATCTTATTAGCCACCCGTTCTCCCACCTCGGATGGGGATCCCACATCGGTGATTCGCTCGGCCTCGCTGTAGTCGGAGATCATCAAGTTGACATTTTCGGTGGCGAAGATCAGATCCCGCAAAATCACAGCCGCCTCTTCTTCCCCAGGCGGTACCTCCACTTGAACCATGCCATTGGGGTAGCTAAAGGAGTACAACCCATTCGGATCTGTGTAGGACTTGAGGTTCACCATGCCACCACAGCCCCCCAGCAGTAGGGTGATCGCCACCACAGCCACCAGCCCGACGTTCAAAAGCACATCGTGCCAGCGGGATACCAGGGGTTGAGATCCGGCGAGGTGGGATCGAGGAGATAGGGAAGGGCTAGACATGGTAGGAATTATCACTCACAGAATCTACATCTATTGTGACATTAGGGGTGCCCATCTCTGGGAATGTCCCAGGCGGGATCGGGGTGAGCGATCAAACCTTTAGCCCAATCGGTGCCAGCCCAAATCCAAATACTGAGTCCCAAGTATTCCTACCCATCCCGAAAAAAAGGCCGCTCCATGAGAAACGACCTCGCTTTAACCACGCTATTGGGATAGTTGACTCAGCAAAGTGAATCTAGATCAAGTGAATCTAGATCAGAGGGTCAAGACGGGGCTTGAGAGAGTTTAGAGTAGGCCCAACCAGGCGGCGACGCCTTGTCCGGTCACTGCTTCAATCACGATGGCCAGCAAAAAGCCAATCATGGCAGCCCGACCATTCAGGCGCTCGGAATACTCGTTAAAACCAAATTTGGGTTCGGTGATATTGGGGTTAGACATAGTGGTCTCCTGGTCGTGTGGTGTGAGGACTGATAATGCAAAGTTGCTATCACCATAATTTACATTTCTTAGTATTGGCAAGGGTGTCTATCTGGATCGGGTGTTACCTGCTGGAGTTGGCTGTTGAGATCGCTGATGTTAGGAGTTTGGCCTGAAGGTCTCCTGACTGCTTGAGGCTCGGATCAGGAGGATAGCTTCGGACTGATGGCTGGATTGATCGGCAGGCAGATAGTAAAGGTGGTGGCTAGGTTTGCACTGTCTACTTTGACCGATCCACCCATTAGGTCTACCCGCCTGCTCAAGAGAGCCAAGCCCAAACCTGTGCCTCCGTGCTTCCAGGGATCCCCATTGGGCACTCGATAAAACTTCTCAAAGATGTGCTTCATCGCATGACTGGGAATCTCCACCCCTATATTAGTGACCGTGATCCAGAGCTGCGTGATGTCCTCTGGATAGGTGGGGGCTGAGGCTGTGACCAGGATCCTCTCGGTGGCAGGGGTATATTTGCAGGCGTTCTGGAGCAACTCTGCGATGATCTGGTTGAGGGTGACGGGATGGATGGGTAAGGGGGGCAGACCAGGGCTGAGATCAAGGCTGAGGGTCTGATGATGCTCTTGGGCTCGGTTATAAAACGGTTCGATCACCTTCGGTAGCCAGGTGCGAAGGTCGATCCTTTCCATCGGTTCCAGCTCTATCCTTGCCTCTAGCCGTTGCCAGTCCAGCAGGTCATTGACCAGAGTAATCTCTCGCTCTAGCTCATCTTTAATGATTTTGAGATAACGATCGAGCCGAGTTTGGGATCCTAATTTTTGAGGATCTGGGAGCTCTGGCTTCAATAGGGTGGCCATCAATTGCAGTGCAATTTTGATATTGGACAGGGGCGTGCGCAATTCATGGGAAACAGTGCAGATGAAGTCGTTTTTGAGTTCGTCGAGGTACTGTAGATCTTTGACTTGGGCGTTGAGTTGGGCGGTGCGTTCTTCGACTTTTTCTTCTAGAACCCCATTGAGCTGCTGAATATGGTGGATCAATCGCCGTTCTTGTTCGCTTTGGTACCGGAGTTCTTGCATGGCTCGCTTGGTCTGCACCATCCGATACAGACGTTGTTTCAGTACCCCCCAATGGATGGGCTTGGCCACATAGTCGCTGGCACCTACCGCAAAGGCTCGGTCAATCGAGGCTTGATCATGGAGGGCGGTGACGATCAAGACGGGGGTCTGCTGATCGATCTGTTGTAATCGTTCACAGCAGCTAAAGCCATCCATACCGGGCATGACGGCATCTAGCATGACGATATCGGGCTGCACATCGGCAAACAGAGCTAGGCATTCTTCAGCACTAGTTGCCTCCACCACCTTAAACCCCTCCTTGCCGGCGATATGGCAGACCAATAACCGTTGGGAGCGGTCATCATCCACCAGTAAGATCACGGGGGGATCCCAGTGCAGGGGAGCGGATATACCGTCAGTGGCTACAGTTGGCTCATTTCCTGGCATTCCCTCAGTCCGCTGAACAGTAGTCTCAGGGCGGGCCAGAGCGGGTAAGCTATCTCCCATCAGAGAGTTGTCCCGCAAGACAGTCTGGGAGTGAAGGGATTCGGCAGCTTCCGCCAGGTTCTCTGAGGTGAGTATCACGCTGGATTTCTACCCTTTGTCAGTAAAAGAACTAGAACGTTAGAGAGTCGGCTAGGACATAGTGACACTCTATTTATCTAAACTAACAAAAGTTTGTGGGCATAAGGTCTGAAATTTCCTTAGGATCCCTTCGAGTGGTCAATCCAAATCAGGGTTGTTTTTGACTGCGATCAACAGTTTGTTACTCCACCTCTTCTGGCCAGCAATGTGATGGGAATATTCCAGTGGTGCCGGAAAATACAAGTTCTCTTGACTGAAAGATGTTTACTGAACAAAGATGAAGTTAAAGATATTACTTAAGTGATCCTCTAATAGGACTGTTATTCCAATAACGGATCAGATAGACCCCTAGGTGCTGTATCTAATGCCGTCTATTGTTCGAGAACGCTTGCAACGCTTGCCAGGAGTTGTCTGAAGAAAAAGAGAAAAGATGAAAGAGGATTTTCAAAGATCAGCCCCTTCTACGGATCTTGTAGACTTGGGACAACGCTGTCTTTTTCCCTTACCTCCCCACAGCTATGACTGAAACCATCAGCTCCATCTCCTCCCCTCCGCAATCCGCCGCCCCCCGTGAGATTCAACTGCATATTGGCGGGCGGGAGCCTCACCCCGATTGGCAGATTTTGGATATCCAACCCGGCCCCAATGTGGATTATGTGGGTAACGCGGTGGACTTAAGCCAGTTTGCCGATAACAGCATCCAGCGGATCTACAGCTCTCATGTGCTGGAGCATTTTAGCTATCAGGGGGAATTGGTGGCGGTGCTGAAGGAGTGGTATCGCGTCCTCAAACCGATGGGATCCCTCTTTATTAGCGTTCCCGATCTGCCCACCCTCTGTCGTCTCTATCTGAGTGAGGATCTGTCGCCCCAAGAGCGGTTTCAGATCATGCGGATGATGTTTGGGGGGCAGGTGGATCCCTATGATTATCACAAGGTGGGCATGAGCTGGGAGGTGCTGTCCTACTATCTGGGGCAGGCGGGCTTTGAGATGGCCTATCCGGTGGAGAGCTTTGGCTTTTTTCAGGATTGTAGTCGCATCGTGGTGCGGGGTCAGCTGATCAGTCTCAATGTGGAGGCGATGAAAGGGGGCGAAGAGGCTGAGGATAGCGATGAACTAGATGATGGGATCCCTGAGTAGGTCTGTCAAGATCTAGCCCATTCGCAACCAGTAACAAAGCGATAGGATCCCTGGGATCCTGCCGCCCTGCATTATGCTGAAATTCGAGCTTAACTATTGATTCGTCCCGAGTATCAGGAGATGACCCCATGCCCCGCAGCATGAAGAATGACAACTTCATCGACAAAACCTTTACGGTGATGGCCGATATGATCCTCAAGATGCTGCCGGGGGTGAGCGGTGAGCAGAAGCGCGCCTTCTCCTACTACCGCGATGGCATGTCTGCCCAGGGGGACGGCGAGTATGCCGAAGCTCTAGAAAACTATCAGGAAGCCTTGGCTCTAGAAGAAGGTGAGGATGACCGTAGCTATATCCTCTATAACATTGGTCTGATTCACCAGAGTAACGGCGATATTGCCAAAGCCCTGGATCACTACAACCAAGCCTTGGATCTCAATCCCCGCCTCTGCTCTGCCCTCAACAATGTGGCGGTGCTTTTGCATCATGAAGGCGAACAACGCAAGGATGAAGGCGAGATTGAAGAAGGGGAGGCCCTGTTGGATCAGGCGGCAGAATATTGGATCCGGGCGATTCGGATTGCTCCCAATAACTACATTGAGGCGCAAAACTGGCTCAAAACCACAGGTCGAGCCAATCTGGAACTGTACTGACGATGTCTATCAGACAGTGCTGGTTTGTAGACAGTGCTGGTTTGTAGGCAGTGCTGATTTGATATATACCAGTGGGAAGCCGTCAAGAGTATTGATAGGAAAGATTTAAGGGGCATTTGTGATGATTGAAATTGAACAGGTTCGCCATGTGGCCCATCTGGCCCGATTGGAGTTGACCCCGGCTGAAGAAGAGCAATTGACCCGCCAACTGGGGGATATTTTGTCCTATGTGGAACAGTTGCAAGAGCTGGACACCGAGGGGATCGAGCCGACTTTTCATGCGCTGGATGTGCCCAGCCTGACTCGCCCAGATCAGGTGCAGCCGTGGCCCGATACCGAATCGATTCTCGCGGGTGCCCCAGAGCGGGCCGATCAGTTCTTTAAGGTGCCCCGCATCCTGGGGGGAGAGGAAGACTAGTCCTCCTGGGCGAAGATCTACACTGCTATTAGACAGTTTAGACAAGAGGCTTAAGCCCCTTGTTAAACGTTGGTAACTTGACTCCTTTCGTTTTGTCCTGACTTGTCCTGACTGACCGATCGTTCCCTACCAAGGACTCTCATAATGCTGGTCATTGCAATCAATGAGGTCGAACTTTGCGGGATCCAACGCCCCATGCAACCGATCACCTTAGGGTTTACCTATCAGGATCTGCCCTATTACTTGGAGCCTAGCCCCTGGGTCAAAGAGACAACCGCTAAAGACCATTTTCGGGCCCGTCTGGAGAAGCCCCATACGGTGGGTGAACGGTGCCTATTGGTGGAGGGATCCGAGGGATTCCGGCTGGCTATCCACGAGCCAGATCTACAGTCCATTCCCTATGCCGAAGCTCTGGCACATCTATGTAACCATATGCAGGTGTCCGGCACCCTCAAGATTGGCACCCATCCTTGGGGTCTGAGATCCTACGACAATAGCTTTGTGGGATCCGATGCCGTGACGTGGTTGGCCAGCTATCTACATATCTCTCGCCCTGAGGCGATTGCGCTGGGGCAGTCCTGTATCGATCGGGGTTTGTTCAACCATGTGTTGGGGGAGCAGCCTTTTGCAGATGAGTACTACTTCTATCGGTTTAGCCAAGCTGGGGATCCCGAAAAGCGAGCGGTTACGTTGGCTTAGGGGAGTCTGAGCAATGACTGATCCATCGTTGGAGCAGGTGCTCGCTGTGGCCTGCCAAGCTCAGGAGCAGGGATCCCTCGATCAGTGGTTGAGGGGCTTTTTGTTGGAGAGGGATCCTGATCAATGGCGGTCGGTGCTAGAGGTCTTGGATCTTGATCCTGCGGTGCTGATTGCAGGGGTTCAGGCTGCTATTCCCATTGCGGAAGCCCAGGCAGTTA
>JBHJNR010000038.1:0-14084 GCA_050330615.1 Cyanophyceae cyanobacterium | reverse complement strand
CCATCGGTAGGTTGAGCAAGGGCGTGGCGTAGCTCTGCCTGTTCCTCGGCTACCTTGGCCCAGACGCCTTCGACATTGGGCCACTCAAACCCCACCTGAACCACCTTGCGGGCAATCTTTTGGGCCGCCATCAGAGGTGGCAAGGTATCGGCATAATCTCCCAGCTTAGTGGATAGGCGATCGCTGGGACGTTCGGTGCGCTTGGTTTGCTCCCAGAGCTGTTCCACATCCGTCGGAGATAGCTGGGATCCCTGCTCTGCACCAAATACGTGGGGATGGCGACGGATTAATTTCTGGCAGATAACCTCAGCTACATCTCCCAAGTCAAACTGTTTAGACTCAGAAAAAATTTGGGCTTGCAGCACCACTTGCAGCAGCAGATCTCCTAATTCCTCACAAATATCCGCCTGCTGTCTAGAGCGGATCGCAGCCACTGTTTCGTAGGCTTCTTCCAAAATAAATGGCATCAGGGTTTCGGGCGTTTGGGCCTGATCCCAAGGACATCCCCCTGGCGCTCGCAACTGGGCTACCACCTCAATCAGCCTTTGCAGTGCTGCTAAGGTTCTAGCCTGTTCTGCGCTACTGGGGGTATCAGCCCCCGGTAATCCCATGGGTAATGCCATAGGTAAAGCCATACAGATTAAGGAGGCCGGAGAGCTGATCCAAATCAATGAAGCTCAACTCCAAGAGGATCATCAGCAAGGGGCCGCGCTGCCGCCGCTGGAGCTTCTTAGCCAAGTCAAGCTGAGGATTATCCACAATGCCTTTGTCCAAAAGGTATTGCTCAAGGGATGGGGGTGGAAGGGGAGTAAACATCGGATTGGAGCCTCAGAGGTGTTTGATTACACTGAATTAAAAACAAGTAGACCTAGTTTCGACCCAAGCCCTCTAGAAATCTGAGAGGATAGGGGTGTCTTGTAAATATTCTTAACATCTTTGTCCTAGGAAGGCAAAGGATCTTCATGTTTGGGCATAACCCTTCACGTTGATGCTCTGGTAGACACCTAATCCATCCAACTCAATGCTGGAGTGGCGCGCCGTGATCTAGATCAATATGGGTAAGACTAACGAGAGGATGCTTGAGAATGGGCATGAAAGGTTGATGAAACAAGAAGAATCGATCACAGAAAAGCGGTGAGGGCTTTAGAGAACAACCTAATAACTTGGGCCAGCCCCTAAGGTGATCTGGTCGCTGTCTCAATCCATCTGGGTTTAGGACAACAAGGTGCTGATCCATTTCCAGCTGAGGGCAGAACAAAAGGAACCTCATCCTCAAGACGATCGGGTGGAGGATCTGGATTGGATCCCTGCTCAGGCCTCAACCCGTGCCCAGGATTGTAAGCCAAGCGGTCGGCACTCCCCTCAGGAAAGATACCGAAAAGGATACTGAAACGGATTGGTCTTGGCCAGATCTGGAGTCCCCGCCTGCTCTGGTCTGAACCATTGGCTAATTTATTGGCTTGTCTGAGCGACTGGCCCAGAATTGGATCCAGCTGCCCTATTCAATCAGGACTTAGTGGGGATCCCGGTTCCGCATCTGTTTTAGAAACAGGGGCAAGATGTGGATCTCGATATGCTCAAAACCAGCCTCTAAGCCACCTTTTTCGTAAGCTTGGCCAATTAGAGCCTCCACCCGTGTGGGATCCCCCAAGCCCGACAAAAATTGATTGTTGGTGAAATAGGTGAATAGTTTGCCTCGTTCGGCTCCCGGTTTGGTGTTTTTGAGGATCCATTGGCGGGCATAGAGGGACAAGACCGCATCTCCAATCCAGGCCAAATCACGGATGTCTTGTAGGTCGGTGGGTAAGAGGGGCATAGGGCCTCACAACTCTGGTTCGCGGAGCTGGAGATTCTGGATGATGCCAGATAGCTCATTCTTCTCATCAATGTTAATCCGAGTCGGGGATCCACTGATGATCCGTTCGTAGCCCCGGAAAGAATCTTTGATCTCGATGCCAGAGCTGGCAATGAAGTACTCCCGGATCCCCTTATCATGCCAGGATCCCCTCATCTTAAACACATTGAGGGCACGGGTCATCTCACCGCGAATCTCAACATATTGCAACAACAAGATCGTGTCGGTGATGGTGGAAATATGAGACTCCGTGATGGAATGGGATCCCATAAACTGGTCGGTGGTATTGGTAAAGAAGCCCGTGATCTCCTCCTGCTTGGCCAAGCCCGTCACCCCAATCACAAACTGGCGGAAGGCGTTTTGGCTTACTCCTCGCGCCAGTGCCGATAGGGAATCAATGGCAACCCGAGCCGGTTTGAAGGCGGTCATCTCATTTTTGATGATTTGCAGATGATCTTCTAGGCCCGCCGACTCAGGATAGGCACAGATGATCCGGAGCAATCCCTGCCGCTCATACTCCTCCAGATCAATTCCCCAAGAGGAGGCATTACGGGAGAGCTGTGCTCGCGATTCTTCATAGGCAAACAAAATACAGCGCTCCCCCTTGGAGCAACCCTCTTGGGAGAACTTGCTGACCAGCGACGTCTTGCCCGTGCCTGTGGCCCCTGTGACCAAAATGATCGAATCCTTGAAAAAACCACCGCCGCACATCTCGTCGAGCTTGGCTATACCCGAGGACACTCTTACGTTCGACGACCGTTGAGTTAGCTGCATGGCACCCAACGGAAAGATGTTGATGCCATCGTTGGCAATGGTGAACGGATACTCCCCCTTCATGTGGGTCGTGCCCCGTAATTTCAGGATCTCCACCGTCCGGCGGCGCTTTTCTCCCTCCAAAACGTTGCGCATGATCAGCACATTGTCGGAGACAAACTCTTCTACACCAAAGCGGGCAATCGGACCATACTCATCGATTCGTTCGGTGGTCATCATGGTGGTAACATGCGACTGTTTGAGGCGAGCGGCTAGGCGAAACAGCTCCCGCCGAACGATCCCGACTGAGTCATATTGCTGAAAGATCGCAGTGACCGAGTCAATCGACACCCGCTTGGCCCGATATTTGTTGATGGCATATTGGATCCGCTCGATCAAGGCAGACAGATCAAAATTGCCGCTGATTTCATACCCTTCAGGATCGGGTGACGCATCGAGGATAAACAGCTTGCCCTCATCGATCAGCTTTTGCAGATCCCAGCCAAAACTGAGGGCGTTGCGCATGATATCAATCGGTGACTCTTCGAAGGTGACAAGGATGCCCGGTTCCTCAAATTCCAGGATGCCGTTGTACAAAAACTGGACTGCAAACAAGGTCTTGCCACTGCCTGAGGTGCCACTGACCAAGGTGGTGCGCCCGGCGGGGATTCCCCCATAACTGATCTCGTCAAAGCCCTCGATCCCGGTACGAATTTTGACAATAGTACCAGGGTAGGGAGATGGGCTGGTGGGGGAAGAGGAGGGAGTGCTCATATCAGTTTTGTTCAAGTTCCTCGTACATTAAGTCCAGCCCAATCAGAACCCGTTCTCGATCAGACAGATCTCCGATAATTTTACGCACGGGTGGGGGCAAGATTTTCGACAAAGTTGGGGTGGCCAAAATTTTGTCCTCCTCCGCCAACTGGGGGTTTTTGAGCACATCGATCACCTTGAGGCTATAGACACCTCGAAATTCGGTGGCCAAGATGTCCTGGAGGGTATGAATGGCCCGAGCTGAATTAGGCGTATTGCCTGCCACATAAAGCTTCAAAACATAAGCGCGGCGAATGGAAGCGAGGGGAGCCTCGGCGTCGATCAGAGTTTCGTTGGGCCTTATTTCGTCAGGCATAGCTTTGTCTGGCATAGATTAGGTTGGTTTTGACTATCGCAATCAGCTGCTACGACTTCTCTGGATGTCTCTATTAGTGACTGGGGATTGATGACTGGGGATGAGGGCCCTGCCCCGATGGGTTTGCTCTAACTTTTCTCTAACTGCATTTCTCTAACTATAGGGAGGATGAGCTGGGATCCGGGTGGACGACCCTAGTCCCAGCCAATTTTCCTGGCAGGTCAGGAGATCGGGGAATGGCACGGCGGTACATCTCACTCAGATGAGAGATAACATCAATGAGGGTAATTCGATAGTCGAGCAAAATTTCTTCATTACGGCCCTCGATCTTGAGTTGTTTGGCAAAATCATCCATCAAGCTCATATGAAGCTCCAAAATCTGAGAGGCCCCCATATCGGCAAAGAAGGCCAGTGCCACCAGCTCATCGGTACGCAGATTTGCCCGCTGCGGAGCCTGAAAATAGTCCAACACGATGGCTTGGTACAGCCCCCGCAGACGATGTAGGAGCTGCTGTTGTTCAGGTGGGGACATATTGCGAAAGAACTGCTGGGGATCCCGGTGATAGTAGACCCCTTTGTAACCCAGTTGCTCCCGCAGTTTCTCCGCCAATCGCGCCTGCTGGGTATGGATCTGATCTGGAACAGACTTAAAGCCCTGAATGGCGGATCCCTCTGGCAATCCACAGGTGGGGGAGAGCTGCAAAAAACGGGCCATGGCCTGATCCAGCAACGCTACCAGTCCCAGTCCTTCTGCTTCCCTCTTACCATGGGCGGGATCCCCTATTGAGGCTGCAAAATCTGACCAGGATACCGAACGAATCAGGGTGGCATTGTGATAGTAGGCTTGTTCTGGTTTACCGAGGGGGGGCTTAGTTTCATCATCGGTTAATAAGACCAAAATAGCAGGCAACAGAATGCCCCAAGTGCAGAGCTGATGGGCTACCCCCGATAAATCGCCCCAGTCATCCTGGCTACCCATCAACAGCAACACATCCAGATCGTCGCTCTGCTGCTGTACCTGTCGCAGGAAAGAGTCTGGTGTCGGTGCCACCTCCACCTCAAACCGCTCTTGGGGGAGGATTAAGTGCCAATCTGTGGGCAGCTGAGCGGATCTAAAATCCCAGAGCTGCAATAAAAGAACCTGTAGAGGTTTGGTGGCGGAGGCAGATAAATTCAAAGTGGATCAATCTATAAAGAGGCGGGGCAAAACATCCGATGTTATCAAGCTAAAACATACAGAGCCCAACAAACCAAAATCAAAGTTTCATGATGCAGTGTTCTGGGGTTCCAGCCCCGCCTGCTAGTTGGTGCTGGCATGATGGGGGCAATGGCTGACCCTGTCTGAGCTGACTCTGAGCTGACCCTGGGTTGCCCCTGAGATGAGGGAGGGATCCCGCCCACAGGACGCCTACTCTGAGAATACCCCGCCGCTCTAACGACTGCACCAAACCCACCACAGCGGGGATCCCGTTTTAACTATTAGATGCTGTATTGACTATCACTCTTCAAACAGTTCAGTTGGGTTAGAATCACCGCCAAGACTGAGTTGCGCCAAAACCCATCACTCAAACTAAGGATCCTGGATATGATCGATCTCTACGCTTGGCCCACCCCAAATGCCTACAAAATCTCGATCATGATGGAAGAGGTGGGGATCCCATATCAGGCCATTCCCATCAACATTGGCCAAGGGGATCAGTTCAAGCCTGACTTTCTCAAGATCAGCCCTAATAACAAGATGCCCGCCATTGTGGATCCTGAAGGGCCAGGGGGCGAACCCTTTTCTTTGTTTGAGTCTGGGGCCATCTTAATGTACTTGGCCGACAAATCAGGCCAGTTGTTGCCCACTGAGATGGGATCCCGCTATCGGGTAACCGAGTGGCTGATGTTTCAGATGGGGGGCGTGGGGCCAATGTTGGGGCAGGCCAACCATTTTCGCCAGTATGCGCCTGAGCAGGTGCCCTATGCCATCAACCGCTACACCAATGAGGCCTCTCGCTTGTATGGGGTGTTAGATCGACGGCTGAGTGAAGTGGAGTATCTGGCTGGGGACTATTCCATCGCGGATATCGCCACCTTCCCCTGGCTGCGGGGGTATGCCAACCAAGGGCAGGATCTCAATGACTATCCTCAGGTCAAGCGGTGGTTTGAGGCCATCGATCAGCGTCCTGCCGTTCAAAAAGGATTACAACTGATGGCAGAGTTTCGCCGGACGGGGCCGATGGATGACAAGGCCAAGCAGATCCTGTTTGGGGCAGAGCAGTACCAAAAAAGATAGGGATCCTGTGTCTTATTTCCAGACCATCTAACTAGGGCAGAGCCGGGACAAAATCAAAGCCTGTTCCTGAACGAGATCCCGGCTCCACCTTGACTAACACATTGGGGGCATCTCGGTCGCCTGAGGGCAAGAACCGCAGGGATCCCGAGGCACTATTGAGGCTGAAATTGGGATCTGACAGGGCTGCTCGGATCCCGGCTCGGCTGGGGTTTGAGGTCAAAGCTGTCAAAAAAGCCCGCGTTGCATCATCCCCCAAGGCGGTGCGCCAGCTCACCTGACCGCCCCATTGTCGTTCGGCGGCTTGGGCATAGCCCTGATTAGCCGGAATAGAGGGATGCCAGGGAATCGCCACCACCAGCCCTTGAGCCGAGGATCCCTCTTGGAGGGTGGCAAAACTAAAGAGGACATCTCCCCCTAATAGAGCCAGAGGCTGGGGCTGGCTGCGATTGACCCGCATCAACTCCCGTGCTTGGGGCGCAGTGGCATTATCCGGAGCCATAAAGATGACCTCAGCTTGTTGGTTGACCACCTGCTGCAAGATGCTGGCAGGATTCAACCCCTGACTGGACAGATCCACCTCGGTGATAATCACCCCGCCTTCCGTATTGATGGTGGTGGAAAAGGCGGTGCGGAGGCTATTGCTATAGGCGCTGTTGGGGTTGTAGAGAATAGCAGCCCGGCGGGTTTGCAAGGTGTTGAGAGCATAGCGGGCCAACTGCGTGCCGGCGATTTGGTCGGATGGCACCACCCGAAAGATGGCATCCCCTAGGCTGCTAATGGCGGAGCTGGTGCTGGTACTGGAGATCATCGGCAAGCCTGCTGCCTGGTAGACCTCGGCGGCGGCAATGGTGGCCCCACTGGAATTGTGTCCTATCACCCCCAGCACGTTTGAGCGGCGAACCAACCCTTCTGCCACCGTCTTGGCCAACTCAGGATCATCGCCATCGTCCACAATCAAGATCTGGAGGAGACGACCGGCTAAGCCCCCCTGTTGGCGAAACTGCGCTTGGGCATAGGCGACCCCACGCAGGGTTTCTTTGGCTCGGTCGGGGTTGCTAGAAACGGGCACCACCACCGCCAAAACCAAGGGATCCCCCTGTTGGATAGCGCGGGCATTGTTGAGATAGATCAGGGTTTCGGGATCGTTGCGGTCGGACTGCACAGCCACTTCTAAAAGTGGGATGGCGGTGTCAATGCGCTCCAGTTGGATCAGCTCCACCGCTGCTGTTTTATTGGGGTTGGACGGCGTTGCAAACAACAGGGTCTCACCACTACTGAGCAGCAGAGCAGAGCTGCCCCCACCCCCAAAGGGTAGCGAAATAGTCGGGATCCCTGGCAATTGACCGGATTGGTAAAGGTACCAACCGCCGAAACCTAAGCCAATCGCCAGAAAGATATAGACAATCGGTGGCGGAGATTTTGCCATCACAAGGAAGTTGAACGCGCTTACCAAGTGTAGCGATTGGTGTGGCTGAGTTCCGGCGATAGCTTAAGGGCCAATCTCACCCTCACGACCGCCGACCCAAGAGAGGGGACAGTCCTGGGGGGATCCCGCCGACCACTCCCACATTGACCCGGCATAGTTGCGCACCTGAAAGCCCCGCTCCACCAGAACACAGGCCAGCCAAGCGGCCCGGATGCCCCCACTACAGTAGACGATCAGGGGTTGATCGGGCTTGAGCTGAGCCTGGGCTAACCGCTGATCGAGCCGTTGTGGAGACAAGAGCTGGCCTGCCGGATCGATGAGATCTTGGATCGGAAGATTGATGGCGTTGGCCAGATGACCGGCACGAGCCTCCCCATACAGGATCTCCCCGCCAAATTCGATTAGGGTGCGGGCATCCACCAAGGTCAGCTCCTTTTGACCCAGGCAGGCTTGCAGCTCCTGCTGTTGGATCCACCAAGTTGAGGTGCGGCAAATCTGAAAATCTCCTGGGATCCTGGCTGCAAGGATTGGGAGGGGCTGGCTCTCCACCAAAGCTTGATAGCCACCGTTCACCAGAGCCGCCTGAGGATGCCCCAACGTCCGCAACATCCAGACCAGTCGCCCATCCCCCGGCGGGGATCCCACCACCACCACTGGAATCTGATTGCAGACCCCCAGATCTCGCAGCTGTTGCTGTAGGCTGCCATCCTCTAGCAATAGCCCCCGGTCTGGACGCTGGGGATCCCTGGAGATCACGGAAAACTGCTGCCAATTGACCCGATGGGATCCTGGTAGGGGCTCTAGAGCAGCCTCTTGTGGATCCCGAGCATCCCACAGGATGGCACCCATACGGAGCTTTTGGTGGGCTTGCTCAGGAGAAAGGATCCAACCACTCATGGACAGGAGAGACTAAAGGGGGTATTGGCTTAGATGGGCAAGTCTTAAGCGGCGGTTGTCGCTTGAGTCAGTTGGTGGGCAAATGCCTGTAATCGCCCGAGAGAAAGCAGCACCCCCGGAGACAACGGCATTAGAGAGATGGCTTCCACCCGCAGTTGCGCCCAGCCATTTCCCCAAACCCATTCGCTCATGCCATCCATACCCCCCCAAAGGCTGACCTGAAGCTGGCTGGCAGAACACTGCTCGACACGATGGCCAATGCGGATGGGGCCCACCCGACTCTCAAACTCTACCCCCATCTCCAACTGCTCTGGGATCCCTTCTTGTAACTGTTGAGGCCAGAGCCATTGGCGCAGCAGGGCCGTCTCTTTGAGACACCGCTCTAGGGTGGCCGCAGAGGCATCCATCTCCAGCCGCAAGGTCGATTGTTGAAAGGATCCCAGCATGATGATGCGCTCAAAGGGCTTTGATTTTAGCTCAAAACCACCCTGTGCTCAGCCCCTAGGATCCCATCAAAAAAACTTTCCCCTGCCCAGATCTATTTTTGTGAACACAACGTTTTCCACAGGTTTTCAGGTTTTTTCCACAGATAAATAAGATCTTATCCACAGGATATTGGCCGCTCTCAACAGGTTTGGCGCAGGTCTGTGGAAAACCCTCGACTTAACCCCCAAGAGCCATAATCATTGCGATACGTAAACAAAACAGCTTGTTTTTGCCGATACTATCAACCCGAAAGTCCAGTATTGAAGAACAAAAAACCCTGACAGCCGGTTGACAGGGCAGGCCAGGTTAAGGCCACAATAAGCCCACCGCTATTGGATCGACATCTGACCTGTGCCAGTGAAGTGGACGCAAACTTAGGGGGCTGAGACAGTGTGGGAGCTTTTTGATGGCTCCTGATTCCCCGTCTAACCCAAGACCAACGAACCGTCCCCGCTGCCTTAACTCAGAGAGCCTTGCCTCCTTGAGAGGCCCATCGCAACAAAGGCCGATCTCCTTGTTGACCTCCCTAAGCCTCTTACAGTCGTTTTTCGGCTAGGTGAGGCTGTCCCAAGATAAAACGCCCTCAGTTCCTCTCGGATCCATTCTGTTGTGATGGTTCACTTTTGTTATTGGCCCTATGCCAGCTATAGATGTGATGGCCCATTGACAGTGTTGAACCGACCGGCCCTGATTTCCCTGTTGAGTCGGTATGTTGTTTAGTAGAGTTCTGTGATATGAATCCAAGTGTCAGTATTTTGGCCGAGATTCCCGAAGAGCTGCATGACACGCTTAAGGGCTATTTGACCCAGCATCCCGACTGGGATCAAGATCGGGTTTTTACCGCAGCTTTGTCTCTGTTTTTACTGCAAAATGGCGATACTGACCGGCGAGCTGCTCGCATCTATCTCAACAGCCTCTTTCAGCGCAGCTGAGCTAGATCTGGCAGCAGCCTCAGCCTGGATTAGCCTGCCCCTAACTGGATCAGTTTGCCCTTAACGGGCTCAGCTTAGATGAATCAGAATGAAAGGGATCCGATTTGCAGGAGTCTCTTCCTAATGTTGCTTCATCTGCTTCCACTTTCTTCGGCTGGCCAAGCTCAGGCCCGATGGCGGCGTCGCGTGGGGTTGGCTCTCAACGCTGGATGTCAACAGTTTGGCCTCTTGCTAATCCCCCTGCTGATAGGGGTGGGATCATGGGGATCGCTTCTGTCCCTGCCAGCCTCCGCCCAGTGGGGCACCACCAATCTGCCGGAAGTGGGATCCCCAGCCCCAACCTTTGCCCTGCCGGATAGTGATGGCAATTTACGAACCTTGGAGGAGTTTGCAGGGGAATGGGTGGTGCTTTACTTTTACCCCAAAGACTTCACGTCGGGCTGCACCATTGAGGCCCGGAGATTTCAGCAGCAGCTGGCCGACTTCCATCAGCTCAATGCCGAAGTGGTGGGCATCAGTGCCGACACCGTCGAGAGCCATCGCCGTTTTTGCGATGCAGAAGGGCTGCAATTCACTCTTTTGGCGGATGTGGATGGCCGGGTCAGTGAGACCTATGGATCGTGGTTGGGGGATGCTGCCCTCCGCAATAGTTTCTTGATTGATCCAGCGGGAGTGTTGGGGGAGATTTTCCCGATAGTCAATCCTTCCCTTCACGTCAAAGAAGTTTTGGCTGTCCTCAAGGATTTGCAGGTGTGAAGCAGAAGAATCAAAAGAAATGGGATCCGAGAAGGTTCGTCCTCCGTCGGATCCATATTGATCAGCTTGATTACAGTGTGAAACGCTTGACCACAAACTCAGATTAAGGGAGGGGAAAGGGCAGCAGAACTTGATCAATCAAATGTACGACCCCGTTGCTAGCCTCGATATCGGTAGCGATCACATTTATCACCCGATCAGTGTCGTCAATCAGGCGAACTGCGCCACCTTGGATCGAGACCGTTAGGGTGGATCCCTCTACCGTTGTGATCACTTGTCCATCCGACAAGTCACCGGCAAAAACAGCAGCCCCACCAACAACGTGATAGGTGAGGACTGTTGTCAGGAGCCCAACATTCTCAGGAAGGAGAGCAGCAGCCAGGATGTCGGGGGGTAGAGCTGCAAAGGCGGAGTTAACTGGGGCAAAGACTGTGAAAGGGCCAGGACTAGACAGGGTACCTACTAAGTCTGCAGCCACCAAAGCAGCAACTAAGGTGCTGAGATCAGGGGTTGCAACCGCTAGTTCGACAATATTGGGTAAAGGAGCTGGGGTGGGGGCCAGAGTAGGAGCGGGGGCTGGCGGAGAAACCGAGGCAGCATGATGACCAGAGTCACCACAAGCAGCGCCCAAAAGGGATAAAGCCGTAATCAATCCTAAGGCCATCCATTGATATTGACGCATGAGAATCCTCCAAAACAACAAGAAAATTTACATTGCATTAACATTACAGTTCAGCAGATCCGATCTGAGAGGCTTTCGCCCCTACGAAATCTACAGCGCACGCTTTCTGGAAAACGAGGTCATTTTGCCAAAACTAAGCGACTCTGCATACATTGATCGGATAGCTTCAATTCCTTGACTGTTCTCGCCAGTGGTGAGTTCCTGCCCAGGAAAGAAAGCACGGGCTCAAAGAATAAATCCGATTCGGCTTAATCATTGGGGATCCCACACCCTGGCATACTATGGATTGGGTCAATGGATTGGGTCAGATGAAGAAACCTTACATCCGTTCCCAATTGCTTCCCTGCCACCGTCATCCTGTTTGCCAAGCAAGAGTTAATCACCATGCCCAAAGTCATCGTCACTGACCGGATCGATCCCAGTGGGATTGACATCCTCTCTCAAGTTGCCCAAGTGGATATAGAGCTGAAACTGACTCCCGAGGAGTTGGTGAAGGCGATCCCTGAGTATGACGCCATCATGATTCGCTCAGGCACCAAGGTCACGCGGGAGGTGATCGAGGCAGGCACCAAGCTCAAGATCATTGGTCGGGCTGGGGTCGGGGTGGACAACGTGGATGTGCCCGCTGCTACCAAGGCCGGGATCCTCGTGGTCAACTCCCCTGAGGGCAACACCATTGCAGCGGCTGAACACGCCGTCTCCTTGATGATGGCTCTGTCCCGCCACATCGCAGAGGCCAGTACCTCTCTCAAGGCGGGCCGGTGGGATCGCCAAAAGTTTGTGGGTGTCGAGGTCTATAAGAAGACCCTGGGAGTGGTGGGCTTAGGTCGTATCGGATCCCATGTGGCCCATATTGCGACGGCGATGGGCATGAAGCTCTTGGCTTTTGATCCTTATCTCTCGTTGGAGCGAGCCCAGCAACTGGGGGTGCGCCTCGTGGACATGGACACCCTTTTACAGGATTCTGACTACATCACCCTACACATTCCCAAAACCCCAGAGACCGCAAACCTCTTTAATGCCGAAGCCTTTAAGAAAATGAAGCCAACGGCACGGCTGATCAATTGTGCGAGGGGTGGGCTGATCGACGAGCAAGCCCTCTTTGAAGCTCTCAAAACCAAGCAGATCGCTGGGGCTGCATTAGATGTATTTGCCACCGAGCCATTGGCATCCTCGCCTTTGTTTGAGCTGGGATCCGAGATGTTGCTGACCCCTCACCTCGGGGCTTCCACCGAAGAAGCACAGGTGAATGTGGCCATCGATGTGGCGGAGCAGATCCGCGATGTTTTGTTGGGTTTGCCTGCTCGCTCGGCGGTGAATATCCCTGGGTTACAGCCCGAAGTTTTGGAGAAACTGAAGCCCTATCTGGACTTGGCGGAAACGCTGGGCAATTTGGTGGGGCAGTTAGCTGGGGATCGGGTCAGCCAGTTGGAGATTCGGTTGCAGGGAGACTTGGCCGAAAAAGATGGTCAGCCTATGATTATCGCCGCCTTAAAAGGCTTATTGACACTGGCTTTGCAGGAGCGGGTCAACTACGTCAATGCCACCATTGAGGCCAAAGAACGGGGCATTCGCGTGGTGGAAACCAGGGATCCCTCGGTTAAGGACTACTCAGGTGCCATTCATCTGACGGCACAGGGGCCTCATGGCTTGCGCTCTGTTACGGGTGCCCTGATTGGAGAACGCGAGGTGCGGGTGACCGAGATCGATGGCTTCCCCATCAACGTGCCGCCAGCCGCCAATATGCTGATGACCGTTCACCGCGATATGCCGGGACTGATCGGCAAGATCGGCACCCTGTTGGGGGCCTACAACGTCAATATCGCCAGTATGCAGGTGGGACGCAAAATCATCCGTGGGGATGCGGTGATGGTGCTGAGCCTGGATGATCCACTGCCGGATGGCATCATCGAGGAAGTCCGCAAAGAGCCTGGGATCCGCGATGCGTTTGTGGTGAATCTGTGAGCATCTCTATTACTGAGCAGTTTGCACAACTCAAAGCCTCTGGCTCCAAAGCCCTGATCCCCTTTATTACCGCCGGGGATCCCGATCTAGACACCACTTGGGCAGCGTTGCAGGCTCTAGATGACAATGGCGCAGATGTGATCGAGCTGGGGGTGCCTTACTCGGATCCCTTGGCAGATGGATCGGTGATTCAGGCAGCAGCGACACGGGCCTTGCAAAAAGGGACGCGGCTGGATGCCATTTTGGCGGGACTGGCGGGCTTGAGCCTCAAGGCTCCGGTGGTTTTGTTCACCTACTACAACCCGATCTATCGGGCGGGCTTGGATCCCTTTATGGCCAAGGTGCGGCAGGCAGGCTGTAGCGGTTTGGTGGTGCCAGATCTGCCAGTGGAGGAGTCGCAGCCTTTGATCGATGCGGCCCGAGCCCATGAGCTGGATGTGATTCTGTTGGTGGCTCCCACCAGCACACCGGAGCGGATGCATCAGATTGCTCAACGCTCTTCTGGGTTCATCTACTTGGTCAGCACCACAGGAGTGACAGGGCAGCGGCAGACGTTGGCCACTCGGATCCCTGAGTTGTTAGGGAGTTTACGGCAGCAGACCTCTCTACCGATTGGGGTGGGTTTTGGCATTTCTTCGCCTGATCAAGCCCGTCAGGTGGTGGATTGGGGCGCTGATGCTGCAATTGTGGGCAGTGCTTTTGTGCAACGGCTGGCTCAAGCGGCTACTCCTGCCGAAGGGATCCAAGCTGTGGGATCCTTTTGCCGGGAGCTGAAGACGGCTTTGGGATAGCAGGGGAAAGAGTAACTTTGACATCCTCCCCGCCCTTGAAGGGTGGGGATTCGGTTTAAGCAAACAATAGCAACTGCTCTTGCTGACCGTCCCGACAGGTTGACGCTTCATCGGATGCTGCTGGCAAGCCAGTC
>JBHJNR010000037.1:0-15054 GCA_050330615.1 Cyanophyceae cyanobacterium | reverse complement strand
TCTCAATCTGCTCTGCCAGTCTCAAAACTCAAGCTCAAGTTTGCTCAAATCAGGAGAATATTCATGGCTATTGCCGTTGGCATGATCGAAACCCTAGGCTTTCCCGCTGTGGTGGAAGCCGCCGATTCGATGGTGAAGGCTGCCCGCGTCACCTTGGTGGGTTACGAAAAAATTAGTAGTGGTCGCGTTACCGTAATTGTGCGGGGCGATGTCTCCGAGGTTCAGGCCTCTGTGGCGGCTGGTATCGAAGCAATCAAGCGGGTTAATGGGGGACAATTGCTTTCTTGGCACATCATCGCCCGTCCCCACGAGAACCTGGAATACGTGCTGCCGATTCGCTACACCGATGACGTGGCCCAATTCCGTGAGAGCATCACCGCCATTCGCCCCTACAACCGCCCGTAGAGCTGCGCAACCGATCCGATTGGTCAGCTCTAATCGCGGCTAGCCTGATCACGGCTGGAGTGTCCCATTGGGTGAAGCCCAGGGATCCCGTTTTTAGGATTGGGTTGGCAGATGGAATCATCGGTTGATGCACTGTATTGATGCGTTGTATTGAAACCCTATTGAGCAGAGTTGTGGCATGAGTGGGCTAAGCAGTATGGGATCAGCAGCATGAGGTTGGCGATCGTCCGGGGCACCGTGGTCAGCACCCAAAAAGAACCCTCCTTGACGGGCGTGAAATTTTTGATGGTGCAATACCTCGACCAAGACGGAACTCCTCAACCTGAGATCGAAGTGGCAGCGGATCCCGTGGGGGCTGGGGTAGACGAGTGGGTGGTGGTGAGTCGTGGCAGTGCTGCCCGCCAACCTCGCGGCAACGAAACCCGCCCTCTTGATGCTGTGGTGATCGCTATTGTGGATACCGTCAGTCAGTCAGGCCGATCGGTCTATAGCAAGCGAGACCATTTCTAAGTCCTGACTCAGCTTTGATCTCATCCCTCTTCATCTCTTCATTACACCCGTTTTGCTCTTCACTCTTGTGGGCTTGTAATCGCTCACCACACTGGGTAGAGCCTTGTCAGATCGATGCCTTCTAGGAGCAAATTGTCCGATGCCTTCTAAACGCGCTGCCCCACCCACCCCGTGGTCACGAGACTTGGCCGAGCCCAAAGTCGATACAACGGCTTATGTGCACAAAAACGCCAACTTGATCGGGGATGTGCATCTCTCTGCCGAAGTGATGGTGGCTCCGGGCACCTCGATCCGGGCGGATGAGGGCACCCCGTTTTGGATTGGGGAAGGCACCAATATCCAGGATGGCGTGGTGATCCACGGACTGGAGGAAGGCCGCGTGGTAGGGGATGATGGCGAATCCTACTCCGTCTGGGTGGGATCCGATACCTCCATCACCCATATGAGCCTGATCCATGGGCCAGCCTATGTGGGCAACAACTGTTTTATCGGATTTCGCTCCACCGTCTTCAACTCCCGCGTCGGACACAACTGTATTGTCATGATGCACTGTCTGATTCAGGGGGTAGAGATTCCGCCTGGTAAATATATCCCTTCCGGTAGCATCATTACCAACCAGCAACAGGCCGACCGCCTGCCTGATGTCCAGGCCAGTGATACCAAATTTGCCGCCCATGTCATTCATGTCAACGATGCCCTGCGTGAGGGCTATCAATGTGCTGAAAACATCGTCTGCGTCGCCCCGATCCGCAAAGAGATCGGCACGAATAGTCCTGTTCAGTCAGCACCTATCCAATCAGCACCATCTGCCGAGTTGAGGAACCCTGCGTTGAATACCCCTAATGGCACTCATGATAAAGGCGGCTCGATCCAACCTGGATCCCTGAGTCCCCAGTTGCTCGAACAAATCCGTTCGCTCTTGGAGCAGGGCTACCGGATCGGCACTGAGTTTGCCGATGAGCGGCATTTTCGCACCAGCTCTTGGCGCAGCGGCAACCCCATTGGCAGTGGTCAAATCTCGGATGTGATGCGCGCCCTCCAACAAGAAATGATCCAGCACTCCAGAGAGTATGTGCGGGTTTTGGGGATCGATCCCAAGGCCAAAAAACGGATCCTAGAGGCAGTTATCCATCATCCCGATGAGGCGATTCCTGATTTGGCACTTGCAGTCGGTACGTCGTCTCGCTCAGCCTCATCGGCTCATACTTCAGCCAGCAGCAGTTCCTTATCGGGCAGATCTGCCAGCTCTATTCAGGCAACAGTGCAGGGATTATTGGGACAGGGCTACCGGGTAGGAATTGAAGTCGCGGATCCCCGCCGCTTCCGCACCAGCTCTTGGACAAGCATTCCTATCGGCGACGCCCGTTCTACTGCCCAAGTGATGCAGACCCTTGAACAGGTGGTAGCAGAGCATCCCAATGACTATGTTCGCCTGTTAGGCATTGACCCCCAGGCCAAGCGCCGGATCTCTGAAGAGGTGATCAAGACCCCAGGGGGACAGATGACCACAGGGACAGGAGGAACAGCAGCAGGTTCCTCTACCCGCGCCCCCTCCGCACCTCACTCGGCGGTATCGTCGGGATCCGGGAGCAATTTGCAGAACCAGGTGCAAGGTTTGCTATCACAGGGCTATCGGGTCGGATTAGAAGTCGCGGATGCCCGCCGCTTCCGCACCAGTTCTTGGACCAGTGTTGCCATTGGGGATGGCCGCTCCGCCAACCAGATCATGCAGTACATTCAGCAAGCTATTGCCCAGTATCCTCAGCATTATGTCCGTCTGCTGGGCATCGACTCCAGCGCCAAACGGCGAGTGTTGGAGGAGATCATCCAGAACCCAGGGGGACGGCCTCACTCCACGGGATCCTCTCAACCCAACCACCCCGCCCATCAGTCCAATGGATCCAACGGTTCTGCCTCGGCCAGTTATGACCGCTCCGCCAGCCTGTCGGCTGAGATTCAGGGCCAAGTCCGGGCGCTCCTTCAGCAGGGCTATCGGATTGGCACCGAGCACGTGGATGCCCGCCGTTATCGCACCGGATCCTGGAAAAGCTGTAGCCCCATCGATACCACCCGTGAATCTGAGGTCATGCAAGCTCTTTCCGTCTGCTTAGCCGACCATAAGGGTGAGTATGTCCGCCTGTTGGGCATCGATCCAACGGTGAAAAAGCGGGTGCTTGAGCAGGTGATCCAGTCTCCCAAAGACTGAATTCAATAGGACTCTGTCCAGCCCTTAACTGTCACCTGTTGTCCTAGCTGCCCCGCCCCCATCCTATGCGCACTCCACCACTGCACCATCTACCACCATTAGAGGCTGTGGTGTCTCAGAATGTGTCCCAGGCAAGAGGGCTTGTCAATGGTGATGTCCAGATTGATCCCACCGCTCAAATTGGGCCAGGGGTATTGCTACAGGCCGATCCCGGTTGTCAGATTCGGGTGGGATCAGGGGTCTGCATTGGCATGGGATCCGTTATCCATGCCCACGGGGGATCCCTGATCATCGGTCAGGGGGTGACTCTAGGGGTAGGGGTTTTGGTGGTCGGAGCTGGCACGATTGGGGCCAATGCCTGTGTGGGATCCTATTCCACCGTCATGGATTGCTATGTGGAACCGCAGATGATCATCCCTCCTGGATCCTTGATGGGGGATGAAAGTCGTGAGGCGGCAATGGCAGGGATCCCTGAGGTAGGAGTCGATAAACCACCGGCTCAACCGTCCACGCCTCTTGACCCAGGCCAACTCAGCCCCTTAGAGCCTCCCACTACACATCGGCTACCGAATAACCCCAATGACAATGTGCAGGAGTCGTTGGCGGCTTGGCACCAGGCTCAATCTCAATCCTCACCCCCTCCTGACTCACCTGTTTCCAAGCCAGTTCCTCCCAAAACGGTCAAACCCAATGGGATCCCGGGTCAGGCGGATCTGGATCGGCTATTGAACCGGATCGTGCCCCACCGACTGGGCAATACGTCTGAGTGAGTGAAAAAGATTGCATTCCCCCAGATCATGACATTTGTGATCTGGAAATCAGCCCAGATCCAGGTGGCAAACTGTTGGACACTTGAGGGGTAGTCTCGCCTTCCTCTGTTATGGCCTCCATCACCACTCACTCGGATCCCTATCTCACCTATGTTTTGAGTACGGAACAGTCCAAAGTCGAAATTGTGCCCGAACGGGGCGGCATCGTCACCCGTTGGACATGGCAAGGTAGCGAGATCTTTTATCTGGATGAACAACGATTTCAGGATCCCAATCTAACCGTCCGAGGCGGGATCCCGATTTTGTTTCCCATCTGTGGCAATCTGCCCGATGACCGCTATATCCTGAATGGCCAGCCCTATACCCTCAAGCAACATGGGTTTGCCCGCAACCTACCGTGGACGGTGGTGGATCAAAGCCCTGCGGAGGGAACAGCAGAGGAAATCTCTCTCACGGTGGAATTAGGCAGCAGCGAAGAGACCTTCCAAAGCTATCCCTTCGATTTCAATGTGCAGTTTGCTTACATCCTGCGGGGATCCACCCTGACACTGCGCCAGACCTATAGCAACCACAGCGATCAGACAATGCCCTTCATGACGGGACTGCACCCCTACTTTGCCGTGCAGGATAAGACCCAACTCCAACTGGGGATCCCAGCGAATCAGGTCTTTGACCACATCACCCAGACCAGCCAAGACTTTGCGGGCACCTTTGACTATGGGGTGGATGAGATCGATGTCGCCCTCGCCCCCCTGTCTGCCACCACAGCCACCGTCACTGATCCGGCCCGCAACCTCCAGCTCAGCCTGTCCTACTCTGACCACTACAGCACGCTGGTGTTTTGGACAGTCAAGGGCAAAGACTTCTACTGTCTGGAGCCCTGGTCTGGCCCTCGCAAATCTCTGATCTCAGGCGATCATCTGCTGCATGTAGGCCCAGAGTCCCAGCTGGTAACCGAGGTGACGATGACCATCAACGCCCTCACCTAGAGCCTCTATCAGCTTGTTGACCCACCCAAAGCAAAGCAGCCTCAAATCTCAATCTGGGGCTGCTTTTGCGTTGCTATGTATGGACTCTGAACAGGTGACTCAGGACTATCAGACTCCCAAAACAGAGAAAGCTAGGATCCCTTGCCCTCAGTCCTGTACCGACGTTAGAGGTAGCCCGCCAGATTGCTATGGCTTTCGCTCTTAGTGCCGCCCCAGCCTGGGATCGTTTTGGCAGAGACCAAGATGTATCCAGAAATCTCTTTGAGATCCTCATCCGAGAGGTTGCGCATCCGGGGATAATCTGAGGTCATCTGGGTGTTGGGGTGATATTCCAACAAGGACTCCGCTCCGTCATAGGTGACAGGGTTTTTGACGTAGTCCACCAAGGCCATGACGTTATCGCGAGCCGGGGTGGCCCCTTCCAGGTCCTCCAGCTTCAGGCCAACATCAGGGTTGGGGTAGGTTTGTCCCCCCACATGACAGCGGGCACAAGCAGCGTTAAAGAGCTTCTTGCCGTGAGCCAGTTGGTTGTCGGTGAAAGAGATGGTCTCGGTGGTGTTCAGCGCGACAGGGACATTCGTCGGGCTACTGGCGGCAAACACAGGCGCAAGCCCCCAGCCGCCCACACACACCAAAGCCAGCAAGGCGAGCGTGATCAGTTGCTGAAATGAGAAAAGTTTCTTAAACATGGTTCTCCGTAACCCTTAAATGCAGAGCGACCGGATCCTTGTGAGAGAGCCGATCAGGTTAAATCCGTCTGAGTTTCTATCTGACTGATTTCTATCTGACTGAATAGATGCTGTGGGGGCAGCCTAAGCCAAAGACCAGTCTGAGTCAAAGAGCAGTCTGAGTCAAAGAGCAGCCGGAGCCAAATATCTATGCACCCAGTCTGATGACGAATGAGTCTCGATGCCAAGAGGAAGAGTCTCACTAGAGAAGAACTATCCCACCAACACCAGAATCAACCGCTGAATCACGCTAAGTCAATCGGATCCAATGGTAGACATCACTAAGAATAAAGCATTAATGAGACGATTGTGACTCAGCATTAAGGTTCTGAGAAGCGATTTTTTGAGTCTGGCCTCAGCTTCCCGCCTGGGATCCCCAGAGATCCAAAAGATTTACAAAACTACATTGAGATTGCCCTTTTGATCGGCAGGGTTAGGGACTTGCCCTCCGACTATCCGCCCTTACTTTTGCCAGAGGCAACAACCCAGAGCTCAAAGCAGTCACAATCGCTCAGATGCTACGATCCTGCCGACCTTCAGCCGGGATCCCTAGCCCAACCATGCAACTGAACCAGGTGGTGATTGCCTACCGAGAGGGCAGTCTGGCCAGCAAGTCTGCGGCACAGGCCAGCGCAGAAGACCTTCGCAAACGGGGGGTGACGGTCTTGACCGCCCCCACTGGGGTTTATCACAATCCCTATCCTGTCTTTTTAGAAGCCACTTCACAGCCCATTGACCTGGCCATTGTGTTGGGGGGGGATGGCTCGTCGTTAGCGGCAGCCCGTTATCTTGCCCCCCATGGGATCCCGATTTTGTCCATCAAGTCGGGTGGTCATCTGGGATTTTTGGCTCAATCCGAGTCAGTGCTGAATCAGGATCCCTGGGATCGGCTGTTGCAGGATGATTTCTTGACTCAAGAACGAATGCTCCTCCAGGCTCAGGTTCATCGGCAACCTCAGCTGGGACAAGGACTGGATCCCGTTACGGTGAAGCGAGGTCAGCGAGAGCGACATCCCATCAGTGAAGTCTTCTATGCCTTCAATGAATTCTGTCTCAAGCCGATCACCAAGACCCGTTTGATTTCCGCGATCATGGAGCTGGAGGTGAATGGCGAGGTGTTGGATCAGTACCACGGTGACGGGGTTTTGGTAGCCACTCCCACCGGATCCACCTCCTATACGGTGGCGGCCAATGGCCCGATCATTGAACCCGATCTGAATGTGTTGACCATCACCCCCATCTGTCCCCTCAGTCTTTCCAGTCGTCCAATTGTGATCCGGGGCAACTCGGTGGTGGAGATTTGGCCACTTCAGGATCCCGAGGGCTTCACTCACCTCTGGGGTGATGGCGTCATGGCTCAAGGAATCAATCCGGGCGAGTGGGTGGAGATTCAGCAGGCATCCGCGCCGGTCAAAATGGTTTTACTAGAGCGCAATCTCTCTTACTTCCGCACCTTACGGGAAAAGCTGCAATGGGCTGGCAGCCGTATTCATATTCCGACCACCAATCATCGACCAGCTAGCAATGATTGACTGGCCACCAATATTGACCGGATTGATAAACAAGCTGAGAGCAGGCTTAGAGAGTTGCCTGTGCAGCGGCCACCTAGCGGCTCCCCAGAGGCCATGATGAACAATCCCGAGGCCATTCAGGCTCTAGACTAGAGTGCCCATCCATAACTCAATCCCCGATTATGACGGTCATTTCTTCTGACACCATCAACGATCCCGCCATTGTGGCCGAGCTCACAGAGGTCTCCGATCAGTACGAACAAGCCTTGGTGACCAATAATATTGACACCATGACAGAGCTGTTTTGGGATGGTGAGCCGGTGAGTCGGTTTGGCATTGCGGAAAATCTCTATGGCCCCGCTGAGATTGAAGCTTTTCGCAAAAGTCGTCCCCTGGTCAACAACCAGCGGGAAATCATCCGGCGAGAGGTGGTCACATTTGGGGATAACACAGGATCTGTGACTGTAGAGTTTCGACGACCTGTCCAAGGGATCCCTCGACATGGTCGGCAAAGTCAACTGTGGCGCAAATTTCCGCAGGGATGGAAAGTAGTTACTGCTCATGTTTCCTTTTTGCCTTAGTTATTTATACTTAGGCAATTTCAGAGCCGAGATGCCCCGTCAGAGAGAGTGGGATCCGAGTAGTCGCGGGTGAATGGCTCCCACCCACTTGCCCTTGATGAGCATTAGAATCCTCCCAGACAAAAACCCAGTTTGCTCAACTGACCAGATCCGCCTATAACTGAGCTAGTCAATTCATCTAGCTCTGGGATCAGAGCCTAGGATGAAGTCGGTTTTCTCTCTTACACGGGCTTCTGCGTCCGTTCTTGCTATGGCATCGTCGCCATTCTTCTCCTCATCATTTTTGTCAGCTGAGAACACTATTGGCGAAAACGCTATTGGTGAACAACGAGCAGTCGAAACAAACAGGCAGAATGGCTCTCATCCGCTCATCCGCCTGAGCACGGAGCGTGACGCTAAACTGCCAGAAGTCGATGATGCTTCCCCCGACGTAGAACCAGGAGAGATCAATCAACCAGAAGCCAATGGTTCCCGGCCAGATGACGACTTGGATCCCATCAGTGGATCCCCCAATGGCATGATGTCTAGCGATGAAGGTCGGCCCGAGGGATCCCCACTGCTTGCCTCTGAGACAACAGGCACAGACTCTGTCACAGCCCTGGATCTGCTGCCGATGGGGTTGGGGATGCCCCCAGCAGAAAACCGGGATCCCCGCAAGAGCCAAGATCTGTTTGCTGCCCTAGCCTTTGCCTCCCGATCTTTCAAAAATCTCAATCAAGTCCTCGAGTTAACCACCTTTGTGGCCAGCCAGCTTACGGATGCGGATGGTAGTGCGCTGGTGATGTTTGAACCCAATGGCACCCTGCGATTGGAACAGATTCATTGTGCCGACATGGGGCGTCGGGAGCAGATCCGCAGCTTACTGGAGGGCTCGACTCAATCCCTTTCCCGCGAAATCACCTCGGGCGAAGATTTTGCCATTGGGCCTCTAGCAACCCTGGTGTTAGCGGAGGAGACATTGGACTATGGGGCATGGCTGGAGCATGTGCTCGACCGTCAGTTTCAGCAAGATCTGGGCTCAGAGGTCTATTTGCGGGGAACGCCACTGCTGATGCGTAGCACGGTGCGGGGACGGCTTTACGTGTTTAGTCACCAATCGAGCTATCGCTGGACGGAAGATCGGCAACAATTGCTTCGTCTGGTGGCAGATCAGTCCTCGGTAGCGATTGAAAATGATGAGCTAACCGCTTCCCTTCGACGCAAAGCAGCCCTGGATCGGGAGCTAGAGATTGGTTCTGAGATTCAATCCCAATTGCTGCCCCGCTCTTTTCCCCGCCTCGCTGGGATCCAGTTTGCGGCTCGGTGCAAAACCGCTAGCCAGGTGGGGGGCGATTACTACGACTTCATCGAGATCAAGACTCAGCCGGGATCCCCCAGTCGGGTGGGCATTGTGATTGGAGATGTGATGGGCAAGGGGGTGCCAGCCGGACTGCTGATGACCACCATGCGAGGGATGTTGCGAGCTGAAGTCCTTAACGATCACCGCCCCGCTCGCATTCTTCATCACCTCAATCACGTCATGTACGCCGATCTAGAGCAGGCTCACCGCTTTATCAGTTTGTTCTATTCTGATTACGACCCTGCCTCGGGCCATCTCTGCTTTAGCAATGCGGCCCACAATCCTACCCTGTTGTGGCGGGCCACCACCCAAGAGCTGGACTATTTGGATACCCCTGGACAACTGTTGGGGCTAGAACCTGATGGTCAATTTGAAGAGCTCTGTGTGCAATTGCAGCCCGGCGATGTGGTGGTCTATTACACAGATGGGTTTACCGAAGCGGCCAACGCCCGTGGCGAGCGGCTGGAAACCACAGGACTGGAATCCGCTGTTCGCTATGCAGCTCTACACTTTGAGGATCCCCAGGCGATTTTGGAGTGTCTTTTCGATCAGGTGGAGCGATTCCGTCAAACTGCGCAAGCCCGACAACGGGCATCATCATCCTTGTGGTCAAACCTGACCGAGGACGAGCTGCGACTGCTCCCTAATCTTGAGCTTCAGGGGCGACTGATGGCCACGGACGATATGACGTTGGTGGTGATGAAAGTCTCAGCGGCCTAAGGCCCGCATCTAACTGGCACGGAGCCTGACCCATATAGACCTTACGGGAAGAGAAAGCTCTTGGTTGAGGAACTGGTGGTTGAGGAACTGGCGGTTGAGGAACTGGCGGGGCACTGGAAGATCCTGACTTGATGCTTCCCTGGATCCATGCAATTCCCCATCCCATCGCTCTAGGTATCTTGGCGAATGGTCATATAGCGGAGGATGCTCTCGTTCAAGCGCAGACCTTTTTCCCAAATGGCTACCACTGTCGGTTCTGCGGTGTAGTTCATCTGGACATAGATGCCTTCTTTCTGGCGATCCATCTCAAACGTAAAGCGGCGTTTGCCTAGTTTCTGACGCTCTAGTTCGGTGACTCCTTGATTTTTCAGAAACTGCTCCTGATCAGACAGCAGTTGCTCTAGGCTTTCTTCAGTGGCGTCAGAGCGCACGATTAGCATCGTTTCGTAGGCGCGAGGCATGGGGATCCGATTCTCCAGAACTAGTAACAGAATTTTCGTGACAGTCAACTATGCTAGCAGATGCCGCCGATAAACAGCCAATGCTGACTGTTTGCTGCCTTGAACGAGCTATAAGTAAGAGTGAAAGGGATCCCTGCCTCTGTCATTTGAATCGTTTTCATGGATCCCCATCCCATCCATAAGACGCCAGAAACCGTCTACTGGCCATCTGTAAAACTCGAAATGATTCTGAGAAAGTGCATTTTGGACACAGCCACATTAAGATTCGAGTGTCACAATAGAACAGATGGTTATTGTTGCACCTTGAGTTGAGCATTTTGAGCATTCAAACCTCTTCATTGAATCCAGCCTTGCGCCACACCTTGGCCAATGGGCTCACCGTCATCTTGCACCCCATTCCCCTCACGGATGCCGTGACCGTCGATATTTGGGTTCGCACCGGAGGACACGACGAAACAGCCGAGCAATTGGGCATCTCCCATTTTCTCGAACACATGGTGTTTAAGGGTACCGAGCGACTGGCTCCTGGTGCTTTGGATCAGGCCATTGAAGGTCGGGGTGGTATTACCAACGCATCCACCGGCCAAGATTACACCCATTACTACATCACAGTGGCCTCGGCGGATCTGGCTGATTCCTTGCCTTACTTGACAGAAGTGGTGACTCAGCCTGCTATTCCAGCGGTAGAGTTTGACCGGGAGCGGCAGGTGGTATTGGAGGAGATGCGCCGAGCCGGAGATAGCCCTGACTACTTGGCCCATCAGTCCCTCCTGACTCAGCTCTATCCAGACCATCCCTACGGTCGTCCCGTGTTAGGCACCGAAGAGAGTGTGGGATCCCTGACCCCAGAGGCGATGCGGGACTACCATCGCAGCCGCTATAGCCCCGAACAATTGACGGTGGTGGTGGTGGGAGGCATTGATCCGGACGCAACGCTGAATCTGATCACCCAACAACTTGGCCATTTGCCTCCTGCCCCCTCCACTCCCATTCCGCCCCTATCCAGCCAGCCTTCCTGGACCACCCCACAGCCCCTTGACGAAATCCAACGCTCTGACAGTACTCATCCTCGGCTGGAACAAGCTCGTCTGCTGATGGCTTGGCCCACGATTAGTGTGCAGGACTGGGATGTGGCATGTGGTCTCGATCTGATCGCCGCAGTCTTGGGGGAAGGTCGTACCTCTCGCCTCGTCCGCCTATTGCGGGAGCAGCGGGGCTGGGTTCGTGGGGTGGCGGCTGGATCGATCGTGCAGCAATCAGGCGGATTCTTCTCGGTCTCAGCTCACTTGGATCCCTCACACCTAGAAGTAGTAGAGCAAGCGGTGGTGATGGCCATACAACGCCTGCATGAGGAGCTGATCTCCGAGGAAGAGCTGAATCGGTCTCGCCGGATGTTACTAAACGAGTTTGTCTTTTCCACCGAGTCTCCCAGTCAACTAGCCAGTTTGTTTGGCTATTACGATGTCATGGGATCCTGGATCGGGCAGGCAGAGGCAGGCATGAGCATGGCCCACCGCTATCTAGAGCAGATTCAAAGTCTGCAATCCTCTCACTTACAGGCATTGGCGCGCCAGCATCTCAACCCCACAGGATATGTGGTCACTACCCTACGTCCAGAGCGGGCTCCCCATTCGTTTGTCTCATCTCTAGAGATGGCTGTTCACTAGATGCGTTAGGTGGTCGACAGCTTCTCTTGAGGATTGCGAACTCGGACGATAAACCTCTGCCTGCCCTTCATCTGCTGGTGCTTTAACCTGTGACGACCACTTTTGCCCCACCGCGACAAGCCATCTCTCGACAGGCTCTCCCCAATGGCCTGAGGATCCTGGCTGCTCACAATCCCGCCGTCGATATCGCTGTCGTCCGGCTCTTTTTGCCCTGCGGTAGTCATCGGGATCCCCTGGGTCAGGAAGGTCTCTCACATCTGATGTCGGAGGTTTTGAGTAAAGGTACTCAGCGATCCAGCTCAGAGCAGATTGCCGCCCAAGTAGAGTCGTTGGGGGCTGCCATTGGCACTGATGTCACCGCTGACTATTTTGAAATCAGTCTCAAGTGCATTGCCTCCGATCTGACCGCGATGCTGAGGCTGATGGCGGAGATCTTATTAGAGCCAATCTTTCCCGAGGATGAGGTGGCCCGTGAGCGGGATCAGACCCTTCAGGCCATTCAGTCGCAGCAAGAACGGCCTTTCGCCCTAGCCTTCGACCAATTGCGGCAACGTTTGTTCTCCGCTCATGCCTACGCTTGTTCGCCACTGGGGCATCATCAGTCCGTGCAGGGGCTTCAGCGGCAGGATCTGATCGCCTTCCATACCACTCACATGGATCCCCGCCAAGCGGTGGTGGCGGTGATTGGCCCTCAGCCTTCTGACTATCTTCAGGCTCAGATCGAGGCGGTGTTTGGCTTCTGGAGTGCTTCTTCCAGCTTGTCCCTAGACCTATCCGAAGACGCAGCGGCACTCGTTCTCAGTCAGTTGAGCAACCCTGCTCAAGGATGCCAAATTCTCAAAACAGTTCAGGATACCCAACAGAGCATGGTGATGCTGGGATCCCGAGGATCGGCTGCTGGTAGCTCTGACTATGCCCCGCTCAAGTTGTTGGCCACCTATCTGGGCAATGGTCTCTCCAGTCGCCTGTTTGTGGAATTGCGAGAAAAGCGCGGTTTGGCCTATGAGGTCTCGGCCTTTTTTGCCACCCGCCGGGATCCCGCTCCCTTTGTGGCCTACATGGGCACCGCTTGGAGCAATACCGCCGTGGCCTTGGAGGGGCTGCAAGCAGAGCTGTATCGCCTCACCCAGATTCCACTTAGTGCCGAAGATCTGGCTCGCACCCAACGCAAAGTGTTGGGACAGTATGCGCTGGGCAAGCAAACCAATGCTCAGATTGCCCAAGTGCTGGGCTGGTATGAGATTTTGGGGTTAGGGGCCGAGTTTGACCAAACCTATCCTGGTTTGATTCAAGCCGTAACGGTGGAGCAGCTTTTTGAGGTGGCTCAACGCTATCTCTCTGATCCGGTGGTCTCGTTGGTGGGGCCAGAGCAAGCCTTGGCAGAGGTGCTAGACTCTCCGGTCTGATCTCGGGCATGATTCAGACTGGGTTTTCTGATGATGGTTTATGGTGATTGAGCACCTGTAACCCTTGAGCCCTTTCCTATGCCTGATCACGTTTCTCCCCACCCTAAGCCTCTCTATGTGGTGGGGGCGGGGCCTGGGGATCCTGAGTTAATCACGGTCAAAGGGCAGCGGTTATTGGCAACGGCCGATGTGGTCTTGACCACGGGATCCCTGGTACCGGAGGAGTTGTTGAGCTGGTGTCGAGCTGATGCCGAAATCGTGGATACCCGCTCCCATACGCTCGAAACCTGGATCCCATTGGCTATTGAACGGGTACAGTCTGGGCTGCAAGTGGTGCGACTACAAGATGGGGATCCCTGTCTCTATGGGGCGTTGTATGAACTGCTCACCCGGATGCTGGCGGCGGGGATCCGAGTGGAGATTGTCCCTGGTGTCAGTGCTTTCCAATTGGCGGCAGCACGGCTGGGGGTGGAGCTGACCATGCCGGAGCTGGTGCAGACCATCATTTTGACCCGTACCAGTGGCCGGACTCAGGTGCCCGAGGCAGAAGAATTGAGTTTATTGGCCTCCCACCGAGCCTCCCTCTGTCTCTATCTCAGCGCCCGTCATGTGGAGCAAGCCCAGGCTCAACTCTTGACCCATTATCCACCCGAGACACCGATGGCCATCTGCTACCGCCTCGGGTGGCCGGATGAGTGGATCCAGCTGGGATCCCTGGCTGAGATGGCGACCTTGAGCCGAGATCAAGATCTCGAACGGACGGTGTTGTACTTGATCAGCCCTGCCCTCAAGGGGGTGGAAGCATCGGATCCCACTCGCTCGCGGCTCTATAATCCCGACCATGCCCATTTGTTTCGGGCGCGGCAAAAGAGTCAGGGTTGAGGGAGACATTTCAGTGAAAATGCTGGCTAACCTCCACACAGAGCAATGCCCCAACTGGATTTGCCCCTCTCAGGGATCCCATAAGGATCTAGGATAAGACTACAATTCTTAACCGCCAGAGAGCCTTTGTTATGACTAAGCCAATCGTCATTTCGCCCTCAATCTTGTCCGCCAATTTCAGTCGCTTGGGCGAAGAAATTCAAGCGGTTGATCAAGCGGGGGCTGATTGGATCCATGTGGATGTGATGGATGGCCGCTTTGTGCCCAACATCACCATTGGCCCCCTGATTGTGGAGGCTATTCGGCCCGTCACCCAAAAGCCCCTCGATGTTCACCTGATGATCGTCGAGCCTGAGCGGTATGTGGAGGATTTTGCCAAAGCTGGGGCCGACATCATCTCGATTCATGCAGAAGGATCCTCCACCATTCACCTCCATCGCGCCCTCAATCTGGTCAAAGATATGGGCAAACAAGCGGGCGTGGTGCTCAATCCTGGCAGTTCCCTCGATTTGATTGAGTATGTCCTGGATGTGGTGGATCTCGTCCTGATCATGAGTGTCAACCCTGGCTTTGGCGGGCAGAGCTTTATCTCCAGTGTGGTGCCCAAAATCCGTAAGCTACGCGCTATCTGTGACGAGCGCGGCTTGGATCCCTGGATCGAGGTGGATGGTGGTCTCAAGGGCAATAATACCTGGCAGGTGCTCGAAGCCGGAGCCAATGCCATCGTGGCGGGATCCGCTGTGTTCAAAGCCCCCGATTATGCCACCGCCATCGAAGGGATCCGCACTAGCAAGCGGCCTGAGTTGGTGACAACTTGATATCCATTTGACGTAGCTTGACTTACAGACCTTGAAGAGTTAGAACAACTTGCAAAAGTGA